>VBMQ01000037.1 GCA_005878375.1 Methanobacteriota archaeon
GAACACCCGCTTCGTGGAGCTGATCCGGAACGCGCCGACACCGCTCGACATCACCGGATACCGACTCGTCGCGAACTCCGTGTACACGTTCCCGAGCGCGACCGTTGGCGGCCCCTCTCCATACGCGTTCCTGTTCGAGAGCCGCACGCCGGCGTGGTTTTCGACGCTCGGCCTCGGCAAGGACAACGTCTACCTGTACGACGCGACGGGCCGGCTCCTCGACATGGTCGGATGGACGAGCCCGCACATGCCGGGGATGAGCGTCGCTCGCTCCGTGCCCGGTGCGGGCGGCCACACTGCGTACGACGACGGCTCCGCGGTCGTCAACGGTTGGCGGTTCGATCAGACGCCGACCCCGGCGACGATCGGCCTCCAGTCCGACCAGAACGTTTCCGCGGACGTCGGGACCGTCGTGCAATTCCCGCTCACCGCGAGTAACATGGACTCGACGCCGGACTACCTCAATGTCGAGGCCACCGCCACGGGGGCGTGGCCCATCCGATTCCTCTGGCCGAACGGCGTGCCCCTGACGGACTCGTCCGGGGACTCGGACACGACTCCCGACCTTGGGCAGTCGTGGGGCGGCGTGCCCGTCCCGTTCGTGTGCGAGGTCTCGATCCCCATCGAGGGCGCGATCGGGGACGGGGACACGATCCTCCTCACGGTGAGCGCCGCCGCAATGCCCCTCGCCCACGCGACGGTCAATCTGACGATCGCCCTCTATCCGCACTTCGACATCACCCGTTCCGTGAGCCCGCCGACGGTCTACCTGCAGGGCAGCGGCCCGCCGTACAACGAGGTCGCGCAAATCACCGTGTCCATCCGTGGCGCGGGCTACCCGACGGTCGTCCAGCTCCCCCAGGACGTCGTCTTCCAGATCGACGAGACCGGGAGCATGAACGCGAACGACCCGACGAACCTCCGCGTGGACGCCGTGAAGAACTACATCGACCGGATGCGGGACACCGATCGCGGATCGCTCATCGGGTTCACAACGAGCGCATGGGTCGTTGCGAACCGCCCGTTGACGGCGACGGACCCGGCGGGCAAGACGGTCCTGAAAGCCGATGCGGACACCTTGGCGTGCAGCCCCGGCTGCTTTGGCGGCACATTCATCAACGCGGCGATCCAGCTGGGGAACGACTGGCTGATCAATTTCGGTGACCCGACCCATCTGCGCGTCGAGATCCTCCTCACCGACGGCGTGTGCGATCCCAACCCCTGCGACCCGACAATCCTCCTGAACCAAGCCGTCGCCGAGGGAATCATGATCTACACCGTCGGGCTCGGCACGAACACGAACCCGGCATTCCTGCAGAACATCGCTGACCGGACGGGGGGGAAGTACTTCCAGGCGAACACGCCGCAGGACCTCGCCGCGATCTACGCGGAGATCGGGACGCGCGTGAATCGGACGGCAGGCGTCGCGCTCCCGAACGACGTGACGCCGATGATCGAGGACGACGCGGCCCCGTATCTCACGGTCCTCCCTGGTACGTTCCTCGACCCGTTCACGGGTGCCCCGCGGGACCCCACGTTCATGCAGCAGCGCGGGGACCGCACCCTCCTCCAGTGGAACGTGAGCAAAATCCAAATCAACGAGACCTGGGCCGTGAGCTATTCGGTGACATCCACGCGGCTCGGCCCCCAGGACGTCGCCCTGTACCCGGACAGTCGGGTCGCGTACCAGCGGTGGGACGACTCGACCGTCTATCAGACGATCCCCCAGTCGAGCCTGACGGTCCTGGCGGCGCCGACCCCGCCATTCATCACGGCAACGAATCCCGCCGACGGCGCGGCGAGCGTCCCCGTCGACCAATCGATCCAAGCGGTCTTCAGCGAGGCAATGGACGCCCCCACGGTTGCATGGTTGATCACGCCGTCCGTCCCGCTCACGCCCTCATGGCTGAGCCCGCAGATCCTCCTCCTGTCGCATCCCGATTTCGCCGAATGCACGCAATACACCGTGGCAGTCACCGCCGGTCGCGACACGGAGGGCGAGGCGCTCGTCTCCGGCCCCGTGCCGAACCCGTGGTCGTTCACGACCCTCTGCACGGTGTTCGTGAATTACACGATCACCCGATCTCCCGCCCGCGCTAACGTGCGCGTCGACGGCACCGACTATCCCGCGCCCACGACGTTCCAATGGCGGCCCGGGGATTCGCACGATCTTTCCGCGGTCGACTTCGACCCGCAGGGTCCGTCCCGGTGGGCGTTCCTCTCGTGGGACGACGGTGGGGCCCGGAACCATTCCGTCTCCGTCGGTGCGATCGACCTCACGATCACGGCCTTGTATGCGCTCCAGCACCCAGCACAGCTCACGCTCGTCGGGCTCGACCCCGGCCGGCCGGTGCACGTTGGGTGGCGGCTGTTCGGCGCTGCCTCGGCGTCTCCCGAATCCTCCGCGTGGGCGAGCTGGGTCGACGACGGCTCCGCCCTCAATGTCGACGGGATCCTGGCGATCGGGACCGCGGAACGGTACATCACGCGGGACACGGTCGCCTGGACGGTGAACGGCCCGCTCGCTCGCACGGTCCAGTACTACCACCAGTTCACCGCGACCGTGCGCCTCCTCGGCCTCGGGACCCACGATGTCCACCTCGATGCGACCTCTTTCGGGATGTCCGACGGGGCGGGCACGCACGCCACGTGGTCGGACTGGGTCGATGCGCAGACGAGCGTCTCCGTCGATGCCCTCCTCTCGATCGGTGAACGGGAGCGCTACGGCACGCCGAACCCGACACAGTGGCGCGCGGATGCACCCCTCGACGAGACCGTGTCGTACATCCACCAATTCCTGCCCCGCATCACCCTGGTCGGCCTCGACACTAACCACGCGGTCGGGGCTTCGTGGCACGCGGACGGGAAGGGCAAGGGACGCGGTGGCCTCTCCGATTCCCTCGAGGAGTGGTCGGACGCCGGGACGTTCCTCACGTTCGACCGGGAGTCGTCCGGGACGCCCCGCCTCCTCGCGCAAGACCCGACGTCGTTCACGGTCGACTCCGCGTTTGACGCCACGATCCGATACGCGGCGTTCGTCCCGCCAAACTGGAAGCCCCTGCTCGCCCTCGTCTACTCGATCCTCCTCATCATCGCCGGGGCCGTGTTCGGCACACGGGCGCTCGACCGGTACGTGCCGCCGCCCGCGGGCGGGGACGTGCGGGCGCGCCGGTTCGCGTGGCGGAACCTCACGCTCGGCGAGAAGTTCAACGAACTTTCCGTCCCCCAGATCGAGGAGAAGGTCCATCGGGACCGGCGCTTCACGCGCCTCCTGCTGATCCTGCCGTTCGCGGCGACGGAGGGCGCGATCGGCCTCCTGTCCATGTTCACCGGCATTCTACGGATCCCGGACGCCGGGAGCTGGATCCCCCTCGGCTTTTGGATCAACACGGCGCTCCTCGTGGCAGGGCTCGGCGCAGGCTTGGCGGTCCGCCGAACGGGGTACCGGATGAACCAGACAATCCTCTTGCGATTGGCAGGAGCCCGAGATAAGGCGGGAGCGACCCCGGTGGCGGGCGGCGGCCCGGGGAACATCCCCGCCAACCCCTCGGGGAAACCTATATCCCGGCCCCGCATGTAACGCCGTGGCCCGGGCCCAGGTCGGGTGCGTCGGGTGGTCCTACCCAGAATGGGCGGGGACCTTCTACCCGCCGCGCGCGGAGGCGTCCGACTACCTCTCGCTCTACGCGCGCGCCTTCGACATCGTCGAGATCGATTCCTCGTTCTACGCGATCCCGTCGCAGGACATGACCCGCTCGTGGCTCGAGTCGACGGGCGACGCGTTCCGCCTCACCGCCAAATTCCCGCGGCTCATCACCCACGAGAAACAGTTCGTGAACGTCGAGGACCCGATCCGCTGGTTCTTCGGCTCGATCTCAATCCTCAAGCCGAAGCTCGGCCCCCTCGTGATGCAGCTCCCGCCCCGGTTCTCGATCGGCTCGGGCCGCCCCGCGCTCGAGGCGTTCATCGACCAGCTGCCCTCGGGATACCGGTACGCGATCGAGTTCCGCCACCGCTCCTGGTTCACGCCGGAAACGTACGCGTGGCTCACGGACCGGGGCATCGCCCTCTGCTGGTCCGAGAACGACTACGTCGAGGTCCCCCCGGTCGTGACGACAGACTTCGTCTACCTCCGGTTCATCGGCGACCGGACGCTGCCGAAGCTGACCGGGGAGATCCAGAAGGACCGGACAGCGGAGATTCGGAAATGGCACGCGGAGGTCGCGAAGCTCCCGGACGGGATGCCCGTCTACGTGTTCTTCAACAACCACTTCGCCGGCTTCGGTCCGGCGTGCGTGAACCTGTACCACGAGATCGCCGGCGAGGAACGCATCGACTGGGCCCTGAAGATGAAGGAGGAGGGGCAGAAGAGCCTCTTCGACTTCGCCTGATTCGACACAAGAGAACGTGCGAGCCGTCGGTCACTTGGCGATAGAATCGCCAACCGCGCCAATACAACGCATAAGTACCCTCAAGCCCTCGAAACCGCCGGACGGTCGGGATGGCGCAAAAGAAGGAGCGGAAGTTCGCCAAGGACTTTCTCGACAAGTGGACCCGGGCCGAGCGCGAGGAAGGGCCCGCGGACGAGGCGTTGCAGAAAGTCGACGAGGTGCTGAAGGACCGTCCCGACGATCCCGCACTCTGGTTCCGGCGGGGCACCCTCCTCCTCGACCTTGAGCGGTGGGAGGAGGCGGCGGAATCGCTCCGCCGCGTGGAGTCTCTGGATCCTCAGTTCGCACGTTTGTATGTCGCGCTCGCCTTCGTGCTCGGAAAGCTCGGCCGGTTGGACGAGGCCGTCGCGGCGCAGCGGCAGGCGGTCGCTGCCGCGGGCGGGCGGGAGCCGCCTGCCGCTGAGGGGCTCGAGGAGGCGTTCGCGACCCTGACAGAGGACCTGCTCGAGCGGGCGGCGGAGGAACGCGCCGTCGCCCACCTCAGAGAGCTCGAGGAAACGGAAGAGGAGGACGTCGAGGCGAAACTGCGTGCCTGGGAGGCGGACGGGTACGACGTGGGCCCCCTGCGCGAGGTCTTCGAGAAGGAACCGGACCGGGCTCGAACCGCGATGTTCCAGTTCGAGCAGAACGTGCGGAAGGTGCAGATCCTCCGCGACACGGTCGACGCGCTCTCGACGGACGGGATTGAGGACGACATCGCGCGCGTCCGCACGTTGTTCCGGGCCCCGTATCAGATCTGGAAGATCGAGGCGGAGATGGCGACCCTCCTCGAGAAGGCGGACACCCGGGACCGCGCCCAGCGCGCGCGCACCGCCCCCTCTCCCGCGGGACCACCTCGCGCGGGACCGCGGGGCGTCGGGGGGACGAACGGCCGAACCGCGATGCCGGGTCGGGTCAACGGCCTCGCGGCCGGGACAGGCCGAGTGAATGGGCAGGTCGCTGGAACCGGGCGCGTGAACGGACTCATCAACGGGGTCCATCGCGCGCGCGCCGGCCTGACGAACGGGTTGACGAACGGGGTCGGCATCACGAACGGCCTCGGGGGCTCGCGGTTCGCCGCGGAAGCCCGGGCGCGCCGCTGGCGACTCCTCGTCGTCCCGATTGTTGCCCTTGCACTCCTTTCCGTGCCCTTGTTCGTGTCAGAGACCCGACCTACCGCGGGCGGAATCCAAATCGATGGGCGGTTCGACGATTGGCGGGGGATTCCCGGGTACGCGCAGCCGACGTCGACCGGGAACGCGAACGCGGACCTTGCCACGTACCGCGTGGATTACCGCGACGGAATCCTCTCCGTGTACGCATCCGTCCGCGGATCCTTCTTCGGGGACCCGCAGGCGCCGGACCTCGGTTGGATCTTCCTCGACACAGATGGGAATCCCGCGACCGGCTACGACGACGGGCGCGTCGGTGCGGACCTCCTCGTGACGATCTCGGGGAACAACGGGACCGTCGACCGGGTCGACGGGCGGGAATGGGTCGGGACCTCGAACGCCACGGACCGGCAGGATTGGAACGGGTGGGGTTCGGCCGGGGTCCCCGCCGTCGCGGCCTCGGCGGGCTCGGAGCTTGAGGCCCAACTCGACCTCTCCCAGTTCCGATCGTTCGACGCGGACCTCCCGTTCAACGCAAGCGAGGCCGCGGTTTCCATCGCCCTCGACGACCAGCAAGGATCGCGATCCGCGAGCGATGCTTTGGCGGGTCCATCGTACGGCGCGCTCGTCGTCCAGCAGACGCCGCTCACGACGCAGATCGCGGCCTCGCCGTCGGACGTCCTCAAGCTCACGTTCCATGCCATTGGGGCGACCGTGACAGTCTCGGGACTCTCGTTCGACCGCGGACCGAACACCCCGCCACCGAGCGGCTTCGCTCCGCTGACGATTCCTGCGGACTCGTTCCAAAACGTGACGATGCAGGTTGACGGATCGTCAAGGACCGGCGACCTCCTCACCGCGGCGCTGAGCGCCGTGACCGCGGACCGTCCCGTCACGATCTTTGGCGGGGGCGCACGCGTCTACGTGGGGACGACGCCGACGGGCCCCACCGTCGACGGCCTGTTCGGGGAATGGACAGCTTGGCTCAACGACACGGACGCGCCGGCGGTCCGTAACCCGAACGTCGACATCGTGAACTACGCTAGCGAGGCGCCGACCCCAATCGCCTTCACGTACGTGCGGATGCGCGGCGATGCGCTGGCGGGAGCGTCCGCCCCCGAGGCGCGGGTCCGGCCCCCGCCCACCGGTGGAGCCTCCGCGCCCAGCCCGCCAACGCCCCTAGTCCGACGGGTTGGGGAGGACCTCGTCCAAGTCTACTACCAATCGACGGGATCTATCGGGGGATTCCCGATCGACGGCATTGCCGCGAACGCCCTCCTCGAAGTCCGCGGCCGGTACGGCCGTGTGACGAGCGCGCGATCGTTCCTCTGGTCGGGCAACTGGCAACCCAGCGGAACCGCAAATGCCATCGCTGTCGGGAACGAGTTCGAATCGTCCGTCCAAATTCCGAGCCTCGACCTTCGCGGCGCGGACTTCGTTGTCCGGACGCAGGATTGGAGGCTGAACGGAGATGTGACCGCGGCGGGCGGCGTCCGCGGGACCCGGTCCGGCCCGTCCGGTACCGAGTTCGTCGGCTCATACGACGCCTCCCTGCCATCCGTTGCGAATGGCTCGTTCCGCTTCGAAGCCCCCGGAGGGTTCGGCATCGGCTGGCGGTTGCCGGACGTCGCGATCGACCGCGGGATCACGCGCGTGTCCACCACCATCGCCGGCCCGGCTCCGCTCGAAGTCGGCCGTATGGACGGCGCGTATCGTGGAGCCTACCCCGCGCTCGGCATCGATGTTGCCTACGAGGCCACGTTCGGCGGGCTCAAGGAGACGTTCACGCTCGCATCCCCGCCAATCTTGGAGGCGGGCGACCTCCTCGCCTTCGACTTCCCGCTCGTCCACGACGCCGGGCTCATGACGTACGCATCCGGCGTCACGGAGCGAGGCGTTCTCGTCGTCGACGGAACCCTTTCGTTCGTGGACGGACGCGGCCTTTCGATCGACGTTCCCGTCCCATGGATCGCGGATGCCCACGGACGACGGCTCGACTTGCCCTTGCGCCTGGGGACAGACTTCGTCCGGATCCAAGTCCCCGCGGACTGGCTCGCGGGCGCCGCCTATCCCATCGTCCTCGACCCCACGACGACGTACACGCTCCAGGACAACGGTCCGACGTACAAGAAGGGAGAAAACCTGGGGTTCTCCGTCGCCGTGGGCGACTTCAATGGAGACGGAGTCGCGGACGTCCTGACCGGCGCGCCAGCCTGGGGCTGGGGGACACACACGAACGTCGGATATGCGTACATCTATTACGGCCCGTTCACCGCGGACCAGACGGCCCCCAACGTGCGGTTCAACGGGACGACAATCGACACCGGACGGTTCGGCTTCTCGGTCGCCGCGGGGAAGTTCAACGGCGACAGCTACTGGGATGCGCTGATCTCGCACGTCTCCACGGGGGGCATCACCGGCCCCGTCGACATCTTCTTCGGGTCCGGAACGCTCAGCGGCGACGTCAGCGCGCCCGACGTGAAGTTCGAGCCGCCCGCAAGCCCCTCGAGCTTCGGGTACGTCGTGGGAGGCGGGAACGTCGACAACGCGAACTCCGACGATGTCCTGATCGCGGAGCCGGGGAGGGACAACAACGGCGATTCGACCGGGGACGGTGTCGTCTATCTGTACAAGAGCCCGTTCGCGTCCGACGTCACGACCGCGAACTACACGCTCCTCCCGAGCACGAACGGCGGGGGCCAGCTCGGCCGCGGCGGCATCGCGGTCGGGATGGTCGACAGCGACGCGTACCCAGACGTTGTCCTCGGGGAGCCGTTCACGACGAACGGCGGGAGCGATGGCCGCGTGCAGTTCTACAAGGGGAGCGATTTCCTGAGCGGCTCCGGGAACCGAAGCCCGGACGCGACCTTGAGCAACCAGTCGAGCGGCGAGCGATTTGGCGGGGCGGTCGCGGTCGGGTTGCTCAACGGGGACGCGTATGCGGACATCGTCGTCGGCGCCCCTTTGAAGTCGTCGGGGAACGGGGCCGCCTACATCTTCCTCGCGAACAACGACGGATCGGGGATCACGACCGGAGCGTCGCCGTCCGTGACCCTCCCGTCGCAATCCTCCGGGGAGAACTTTGGGTCGGCCCTCCTTGTCCTCGACCTCTACGGCACCGGGACCGCAGGAGTCGCCGTCGGTGCGCCGCTCGCGGCGGGAGGGGGGACGGCGCGCGGGAGCGTCTACGTCTTCAAGACCCCACTGACGAGTTCGACGCCAGACGACACCTTGTCGGGCTCCCAGAACACGGAGAGGTTCGGAGCCGCACTCGCCGGGGAAAAATTCGCGTCGGATGCGAAGGCCATGCTCGCGATCGGCGCGTACCTCTGGGACAAGAACTCCGGGAATCCGAACGACAACGACGGGCGGGTCGTCGTCGCGTCCGTCCCCGAACCCGGGGCCATCTTGGCGGGAGGCGTCGTGATCCTCGGGCTGACGGCGCGGTCACTCCAGCGCCGACGCCTGGTCCGCAAGCGTCGAGAACTTCGTCTCCAGGTTCGCTAGGGCCTCGAGCAGCGCGTCCTTCGCGCTCATCGAGCCGTCCGTCTCGAAGTGGAACAGGATCCGGGTCGGGTCCCCCCGCACCTCGAACGCGCCCTCCGTGTTCATCTCCTTGGCGGTCTCCACGCACGCCATGCACAGCGTGCACTTCTCCTCCGGCTCGACGGTGACCTTGCCGTCCTTGTGATGAAGGATGTTCACGGGACAGACGTCGACCGGGAACTTGTCCGGGTCCATCTTCTTGTTGTCGACCTTGACCGTCGGCTTGTACTTGTAGCCGATCGCGTGCGCGACCTGCCACTTCGCGTGCTCCCGACCGAACCCGAGCTGCGCGGTCGCGTAGATGAGGAGCGCCTGCCCTTCGCCGAGCTTCACGATCGGGATGTTCGCGTCGACCGGCTTAAATTTCGCGTCCCCGATGGGCTCAAGGTCGCTCGAGTACACCATCGCGGGCCCGCGCTTGTTCAGGGAGTAGATGACCGTACAGTTCGGACAGCCCTCCCCGCCGCAGGCGGGGCACGTCGCGCGAGGCACGAACAACTTCGCGTCCGTCGGAAGGGGGATGAGCCCGAGGCGGTGGGCGATGATCTCGTCGAACAGCGGGGCCACGGACTCCGACTCCCGCCCGTCCTCCGCGCGGATCGGCCCGAGGTGGAATTCC
>VBMQ01000122.1:0-2507 GCA_005878375.1 Methanobacteriota archaeon
ATCCGGCCCTCTGGAACTGTACCCAGAAGCAGACGAACGGGCACACGATCAGCGCGTACGTGCTCATCCGCTCGTCGAACCCGAAGCAGGCGATCAGCGAGCTGGAGAAGCTGCCCATGGTCCAGGCGATCATCGGCACGACCGGGGACTCGGACATCGTGGCGCGCATTGGCGCGACGAACAACGAGGACCTTCGCCAGACCGTCGTGAACAAGGTCCAGACCATGCCGGGCGTCCTCTCGACCGAGACGCTCCTGGCGTTCCCGAAGCTCTGAAGCTAGCCAAGGACGGGCCCTTGCGGTCCGTCCGTTTTTCCTTTTTCCATCGGACGGGTTGAACCTCCCTCGCGCCCGATGGTTCAAATAGGAAAGCATCGTCTTCGGCGGCATGGCACGAAAGACGTTCAAGCTCACGCGGGCCGGCCGACGCCGCGCGCGCCGCCGCCATCACGTACGCAAGACGCGGACCAAGTGAAGCGCAGCTCGCCGGTTTCTTCGTCGACTCACTTGTTGATCCCGTACCCGATGAGCCGCCACTTCCCGCCGATGCGGCGGGAAATCGCGATCCGTTGCCCGGGCTCCGCGACGACCGGGATCTTGAGCGCCATCTCCGCGCTGTCGCTCCGCGCGCTCGTCACGACGCCGACAGTCAGCGCGGTGCCGACGGACATCATGAGGGGCTCGTTCGTCTTGATCCCCTCGACCTTGAGGTCGTCCGCGACGCCGACGACGCGCTCCAGGAGGTGCGTCTCCGCGGTGATCTTGGAGACCATCGGCGGGACGGAGCCGGGGTGCCCGACGACGCGACCGACGAGCGAGTCTGCCTTCGTGAGCGATGGGTCGAGGCCCGTGCGGATCGCGACGAGCCCGCCGGGGTGCACTTCCTTCCGCGCGGTGCCGCCGCTCTGGAGGGAGTCGACCTCGCTCGTGAGGCTCTCCCACGTGGACTTCCCGCCGGACGTGACCTGCCGCCCGGGGGAGATCTCGATCTCGTCCTTCACCTTGAGCCGGCCCTGCATCAGGGAGCCGCCGAGGACGCCGCCCGCGATCTTCTCCGGCGGGATGCCCGGCTGGTTCACGTCGAACGAGCGCGCGACGAACATCTTCGGCGGCTTCTTGTCGTCGAGGACGGGCGACGGGATCGTCTCCTCGATCTGCGCGATCAGGGTGTCGACGTTCACGTCGTGGTGCGCGCTGAGCGGGACGACGGGCGCGCCCTCCGCGACCGTGCCCTTCACGAACTGCTCGATCTCGTCGTAGTTCTTCTTCGCCTGCGCGTCGTCGACGATGTCGATCTTGTTCTGCACGATCACGACCTTGTCCACGCCGATGATGTTGAGGGCCATGAGGTGCTCCCGCGTCTGCGGCTGCGGGCACGGTTCGTTCGCGGCGATCACGAGGAGCGCGCCGTTCATGATCGCGGCGCCGGACAGCATCGTCGCCATGAGGGTCTCGTGGCCGGGGGAGTCGACGAACGAGACCGCCCGCAAGAACTCCGCAGGGCCGTGGCCGTTCTTGCACGTCTCGCTCGTCCCGTAGTTCTTCGGGAAGTCGCACTTCGGGCACTTGTAGAACGCCGCGTCCGCGTACCCGAGGCGGATCGAGATCCCGCGACGGATCTCCTCGGAGTGGCGGTCCGTCTTGTCGCCGGTCAGGCGGAACACGAGCGCCGTCTTCCCGTGGTCGACGTGCCCGACGATGCCCACGTTCACGCTCGGTTGGACGGGGACCTTCACTTCTTCGCCTTCTCCTGCCAGGCGTCCTCGATCGTCTTCGGGCCCCGCGTCGTGATCTTGAGGTTCACCTGCAGGATGTCGGGGGAGATCGCGCTTCCGCGCAGCGACTTGCGCTTCCGCATCCCGTGCCGCGTCGGGTGGAAGCCGACGCCGCCGCTCACGAGCACGCCACGCCGCCGCGGGCCCGTGAGGTCCGCGCGCATCGGGAAGCCGTCCTTGTCGGACCCGCCCGTGATCTGGAGCTTGTACCCGGGGAGGGAGACGAAGAGCCCGTCGACCTCGTCGCCGATCTTCTTCCCCACGAGCTGGCTCGCGAGGTTGCCGGAGATCGCGCGGTTATAGGACTTGCCCGCCTTCGGGTCGTTGATGACCGCCTTGAACTCGACCATGGAATCCCTGAGGAAGCGATTGGATGAGGCGGGGGGATATAAGGGTTCGGCCGCGCCGGCCGGATTGGGCGTCGGTTTCCGCGAAGTTACATGTATCCCGAAGGGCGATGAAGGGGACGTCGGAATCGAGGAGGCATGGGGATGACGTACGCCCGGGTCCGCTTCTCACGAACTGAGCACGGGCCTGCGAAGACCGTCGCGACGCTCGTCGACACGGGCTCGTTCTACTCGGTCGTCCCCGCCCCCGTCCTGTCCTCCTTGGGCGTGCGAGCTCGGTGGAAGGAGGAATTGGAGGTCGCGGACGGCCGTGCGATTGAACGGCTCGTGGGGAAGGCGTACGTGCACTATCGAGGGGCGTCCGCGGAGACGTTCGTCGTGTTCGG
>VBMQ01000122.1:2670-6213 GCA_005878375.1 Methanobacteriota archaeon
ATTGCCGCCAAAATGCGATCGCCGTCTTTCGGTGAGACGCGCTTGACCTCCGCGAGCCCTTCCGCGAACTGTAAGAGCGTATAGAACGCGGTGGTCGTATCGAAGTCGTCGTCCATCGCCGCCAGGAATCTCGCCCTCGTGCGATCGACGAGTTTCGCGATCGTCGGGTCCGCGGTTTTGGCGGTGGCGACTTTGTTCACGTGCGCGACGCCCCCTCGGATCGTCTCCAGTTCTTTGGCGGTGATCTTGAAGCAGTCCCGGTCGTACTCCGCGTTCTCCCGGTACTGGATCTTCGCGAGGCACAGGCGGACGACCTCGCCGGGGACGGTCTCGAGGACGTCCTTGATCGGCACGACGTTCCCGAGGGACTTCGACATCTTCTCCGTCTCGAGCGTGAGCCACCCGTTGTGCATCCAGACGCGCGCGAAGTCCCCGCCCGAGTGGGCGCGGGCGATCACGTTCTCGCTCTCGTGGTGCGGGTAGATGAGGTCGCGGCCGCCCCCGTGGAGGTCGACGCCGCCGAGGTGCTTCCGGGCCATCGCGTAGCACTCGACGTGCCAGCCCGGGTATCCGGGGCCCCACGGGGAGGGCCACGAGGGCCCGTCGCCCTTCCGCGGCTTCCAGATCGCGAAATCGAGCGGGTGCTTCCGCGGGCCGAGGTCCCCGTCCTCGACGATGCACGCGAGCGGGTCCGTGTGCGTGAGGAACCCGAAGCCGCCCTCCACCGCCAAATACACGGAGCCGTCGACGACGTACGCCTTCCCCGCCGCGACGAGGTCCTTCGCGACCGCCAGGATCTCGGGGATGTGCCCGCTCACGCGCGGGTACGCGTCCGCGTCCTCGACGCCGAGCGCGCGCATGTCCGCGAGGTACTCGTCCGCGAACTTCGCCGCCAGCGCCTCCGGCGGGATGCCGAGCTCCTTCGCGTGCCGGGTGATCGGGTCCTCGACGTCCGTGAGGTTCACGACGCACCGGACGTCGTGCCCGAGGAACTCCAGGTACCGGCGGATCACGTCGAACGCGACGTACGAGCGGGCGTGGCCCATGTGGCTCGGCGCGTACACCGTGGGGCCGCAGACGTACATCCGGACGGGGCCGTCCGCGCGGAACTCGGCCTTCCGGCGGGTGCGCGTGTTATGAATCCGGAGGGCCACGGCGCGACCACGGATGGCTTCCGAATAAACCCTCGCACGGCACCGCACTTATCGATGTCGATCAGGCGCGTCGTTTCCGCAGCTCCCGCTCATATGCCGCATGCGGCGGGAACTGTCCAATCGATTTCCCGCCTTTCGCAATCTGCTCGAAGGTGTCGACGACATCGGTCCGGGAGGCCCGAAGGACCGCCTTCTCGCCGTCGAATAAGGCGAAGGTGACTTCGCTCCCCGGGCCGATTTTGAGGGCGTCTCGGATCACTTTCGGGATGACGACCTGCCCCTTCGGGCCGACGCGCCTCCGGATTTCGGGCACGAGAGGAAGGTGTACGACCAAGGCTTAGACCCTTGCTTCGCCGGCGGCAACGCTTCGACCGTCTCCCGGGTCCAGTCTAGTTCGCCCCTGGCTTCGTGCGGACCGGGAGGCTCCGCTGAGCGGGCGCTGGGGAAACCGTTAAGCCGTGGTCCCCGCATCTCTTCCATCCGATGGGGGTCGGGGGAGTGGCCTACCTGAAGCGAGACACGCCAGTGCTCACCTTCGGTCTCGCGGGTCCCGCGAGTCTCGCGCTCGCGCCCCTGTCGCCGCCTACGTCTTGGGCCGACGCCGCCAAACGGCGGAGCCGGAGGAAGCCTCGGAATCCCCGCCGACGGAGACCCGGGAAGAGGAGGAGCTGTAGGGGTGCATGAAATGCCGCGCGAGGAGCGCGCTCCGGAGGAGTTGCCCGAGCGGGAGCGATCATCCCCGCCAAAGCCCGCCGTTCCGTCCACGGACGAACGGATCGCGAAACTCCGGTCGGCGCTCGAGGCGGGGCGCATCACGCGGGCGATGTTCGACAAGAACGTTCAGGCCCTGAAAGCCGAGGGCTCGAAGCAGTTTCCCGCCACGCCGCCCGTTGTCTCGACGAATGACGATCGCCTCGAGCGAATTCGTACCGCCTATCGCGAGGGAACGATCACGCGGGAGACGTATCAGAAGAATGTGCGCGCGCTGGGACATGTCCCGGAACCCGCGTGGCGGATTGCGCCGGCGTCGAACGGAAACGGTGTATCCGTGAGCGCACCCACCAATCCGGAGCCGACGCCGATGAAGACCGAGACGAGCGCGGTCGACGTCTTGGCGTCGCCACCCGTGAATCTCCCGCCACCGCCTCCGCCACCACCGGAGCCCGCCCCGGAGCCCGCGCCAGAACCCGAGATCCCGATCGTGAACGCCGCGCCCCCGCCCGTCTCGGACGTCCGCACCGTCCCGGACTTCCAGGAGCGGATGACGCTGTTCAAGTCGATGTTCGAGAGCGGGAAGATGTCCCACACGATGTACGAGGTGAACGTCGCGCGGGCGCTCGAGGGGGAGGAGCCGCGGCTCGCGCAGCTCCGGACGGCGCACGAGGCCGGCCGGATCCCGCGGGCGGTGTACGAGACGAACGTGCGCCGGCTGCTGCGGGAGCACGAGGTCGGGTAGGCCGTCCTCCGATGGCGGCGTCGGAAGGATTAAGGCCCATACACACGTACACACACGCGTGCGCGTACGCGCGGCTGCACGCCCTCAAGCGGAACGGCGAGAGCTTCAGTGACGTCGTCGACCGGCTGACGGGGAAGTTCGCGCTCCTCGATCTCGTTGGAATCCTCGATGCGGGCGCCGCCGGCAAGCTTCGCTCCGCGAAGCGGGGGTTCGGGAAGCGGCTCCGCAAAGGGCTCGACGCCAAGGCCGGGTGAAGGGGGACGGTCGTCCTCGACACGGACTTCCTCATCGACCTCATGCAGGGGCACGCCGGGGCCGCCGCCCTCCTCCAGGACCTGCTGGAGAGCCCGGACCCCGTCGGGGTCAGCGCGATTACCGTCATGCAACTCTACCACGGCGTCTCGCGGGCGGCCGTTCCAGAGGCCGAGGCGGAGAAGATCGAGCGGGCCTTGAAGGGCGTCGCGACGTACGACGTGACCCGCGAGGTCGCCGGCCGGGCGGGTCGGCTGGATGGGGAGCTCGTGACCCGCGGGGAGGCGTTGGACCCGGCGGACGTGATCATCGGGGTCACGGCGCTCCACCGGAACGAGCCCCTCGTGACGCGGAATGTCCGCCACTTCTCCCGACTCAAGGGGCTCCGGATTCTCTCATATTGACTTCCGCGACCCGTGTCGGGCGGCCCCCGGTGATGGGCCCAGGGACGTTCGTAGAGGGGCCTCACTCCGGTTCGGACGGCGCACGAGGCCGGCCGGATCCCGCGGGCGGTGTACGAGACGAACGTGCGCCGGCTGCTGCGGGAGCGCGGGGTGGGGTAAGGTATAAGGCCGCGCCGCGGTTCGGCGGGGGACGCGGGCCGATAGATCAGCGGAAGATCGCCGCCTTCGCAAGGCGGAAGCCGTGGGTTCAAATCCCACTCGGTCCATCTCTATTTCG
>VBMQ01000038.1:0-810 GCA_005878375.1 Methanobacteriota archaeon
CGTTCGTACGGCCGGGTGAACGATGCGCGACGCACGCACGATTCGGTGGGCACGGACGGGAATGGGAACGACGCTCCTCCTCGCCGCGGTCTTGATCGCGCCCCTCGCGGGCGCGACCGGCGGGACGACGTACAGCGGCCGGGCGACGGGGGTCTTCGTCCATACGGCCCTCGGGGATCTCCGGTTCGCGGACACGGGTGAGCTCCCGCCCGACGGCGGGGTGATCGACGCGACGGTCGTGTCCGTGGACACCTCGCTCGCACGGGCGGAGGTCCTGCTGAGCGTCACGATGGGGTTCGACCAGACCGCGCAGAGCGAGGCGGCCGTCGCGGACGTGAGCCTACTCCCGGGGAACGCGAACGAGGTCACCGCGGACTTCGTCCGGGCCCACTCGCTCGCGACGTGTACGGGCGTGGCGGGGGAGAGCGAGCTCGCGAACGTGCGGATCGGCGGACAGCCGATCGTCGTCTCCACGCGGCCGAACCAGGTCTTCACCGTGGCGGGCGTCTTCACCCTGATCATCAACGAGCAGATCGACGCCTCGCACGACGGGACGTACGACATCACCGTGAACGCCCTCCACCTCTACCTGTTCACGGGGGACGAGGTCATCGTCTCGCACGCGCACAGCGACATCACGTGCGGCTCGGAGGTGCCGAGGCCGAAGGACTTCGTCACGGGCGGCGGCTACATCGCCGTGGGCGACCAGGGGAAGGCGAACTTCGGGTTCGTCGCGGGCCTCAAGCCCGGCCAATCCCGGCCCGGCGGGCAGCTCAATTACATGGACAAGTCCGCGGGCATCCACGTGCA
>VBMQ01000038.1:862-6648 GCA_005878375.1 Methanobacteriota archaeon
CACCGTGACCGTCTCGGACGTCGCGGAGCCGGGCCGGGGGCAGGACCGGTTCTCGATCCGCCTCTCGAACGGATACGCCGCCGGAGGCGTGCTCGCGGGCGGGAACATCCAGCTCCACGCGTAGGCGGGAGCGCCGCGGGGCTACGGGGTCTCGATCTCCGCCGCCCTCGCGGCCCGCTCGGGGAGGAGCAGCCCCTCCTTGAACCGCAGGAACAGGAAGACGGGCTCGCCGAGCTTCGCGACCTGGAGGCCCTTCGCGGTGAGGGAGTACTGGACGCGCGGCGGCCGGGTGCTCAGGACGTCTCGCCGGATCAGGCCGAGCGCGGTCATCCGCTCGAGCTTCGTGGACAAGATGTGGGAACTGATGCCGTCCAACGCCTTGTGGATCTCTTGAAAGCCGGCCGTCCGCTGCGCGTAGAGGAGGGCGACGATCTCGAGGGACCACTTCGAGAACACGGTCTTCGCGATCTGGAGGTTGAACTCGACGTTCGTTCCGGGATCGGTGATCGGGCGGGCCCATGCCCTCGTCACCGCCCGGGAGAACATCGAGCAGGCGTCCGCGAACTCCGCGAACCGGCGGTCGAGTTCCACGAACTTCGGGGCGAGGTGCCAGCGGACCTCGTCGTCGCCGTCGGACCTCGTTCGGACCCGACGCTCGAAGAGGCCCGATTCCTCGCCGAGTCGGAGCGTCGTCGTCACCCGCGTTCCGGGAAGCCCGGTCAACGCGCTCAGCTCCGCCCGGTCCTTGGCGGCGAGGCCGTCGACGATCGCGTTCGCGACCATCGCGTCGAGGAGCACCCGCAGATCGTCCGCGATCCGGACGCCCTGGCGGTCGCGATCTTCGAAGTTCGGAACGGTCGGCAACCCTTTCCGGAGCGACCTGGCGCTCATCAAGATGCGTCGTCGAGTGGCCCGGGACGATAATCAGGAACAGTAACACGGCCTGTGGCTCTGCGCGACGGGCACGGGGAAGGTGCGTGGAATCGGATACAGCGCCTTAGGCATCTCGGACAGGCCATGGTTCCAACCTCGACGGGTCCAACCTCGCGTGGTCCCCTCCGACCATTTTTGTGCTATCGCGCGCTATAGAAATCTATAGATACCGGGCCGGCCATTCCTCGGCGTGGCCGCGACGACGATCCAAGTCAGCCAGGAAATGAAGGCGGCCCTCGAACGGCTGAAGCTCCATCCCCGCGAGACGTACGAAGAGGTCATCGAGCGGTTGCTCGAGGACCTCCGCGAGCTGAGCCAGGAGACGAAGCGCGAGATCGAGCGGGCGGTCCGCGAGATCAAGGCCGGCAAGTACCGCACCCATGGGCAGCTGAAGGCCGAGATGGGCTTCTGATGCCCTTCCAGATCATCTGGTCCGATTCCGCGGCCCGACAGCTCAGAAAACTGGACCGCACGGTCGCTCGGCGGATCTTCGAGAAGGTCGGGGATCTCGCCTCGGATCCGCATCGCTTCGTCCGCAAGCTCGTCAACTCGCCCTACTACCGCCTACGAGTCGGCGACTACCGCGTAATCCTGGACATCGACGAAGGGGTCCTCCGGGTCCTGGTCCTGAAGGTCGGGCCCCGCGAGTCAATCTACGAACGGTAGTGATCGTGGGGCGCGTCGGCATCGCAGGTCCTCGTTTCCAGGATGCCCGCCTTGCCGTCGATGCCCGAAGCCTCACGGTTTCGCGACGGCGATGGGAAGGGGGTCATCCCGCCGGAGGGGCCTGACCCTCGATGTGCCGTCCGTGCTGTACACGCCGAGGAGGCTCATCTCCCCGCGCGCGAGCAGCTTCTTCAGGGAGAGGACGGACGTAACGCGCGTTGCGTACGTGCCCACAAACCTCCGCCGCACGCGATCTGCGTCGAAGGCGAAGAACCGGTTCTTGGCGGTGACGAGATGCCGCCGCCGGTCGAACGCGAGGTCGTACAGCCACACGATCCGCGGCGGGCCCTCGCGGACGATCCAATCCGGGCCGACCGTCTCCTTTCGGAGAGCCTGCGCGAACTCGAAGACGTACACGCCGCCCGGGCTCAGGTGGCGGCGCACCGCCCGGAGGTGCGCGAGGAGGTCGCGCTCCGTGAGAAGATGCGTGTATGCGCCATCCATGCACACGATCGCGTCGAACGTCCGCCCGAGGTCGAACCCCCGCATGTCCGCACACACGAACGCGGGATTCCGCCGCCCGCGAGCCTTCGCGCGCGCGACCCGGAGCATGCCCGTGGAGGCGTCGATCCCTGTGACCCGGTACCCCCGCTCCGCGAGGATGAGGGCGTGGCTGCCGGTGCCGCACCCGAGGTCGAGGACCGAGGCGGGTCGACGGTGGAGGAACCGCCGGAAGATATCCTCCAGAAGCGTGCATTCCGCGGCGTAGTCGACGTCCTCGTGCAGGAGGTCGTAGTACTCCGCAATCTGATCGAAGAGGTTCCCCGGCATGACCGCGCGTCGAATCGTCGACGAAGGATAACCCTTCACCCGCTCTCGTGAGGAGTGCGGACGCAAGCGCACACGACTTTCGGCGGATCCCCGACGGCAAGTACATGTAGCACGAGGGACGATAAACCACGGGCACAAACCCGGAGGCATGGGTCTTACGTACGTGCGCATCCGCGTCTCGAGGGACGGGCGGGGGAAGTCCGTCTTCGTCCGTGCGCTCGTCGACACCGGCGCGACCTCCACAATGCTGCCCAGGTCCGTCCTGAAGTCCGTGGGCGCAGAACCGTCCCGCACGATCCGGGTTCGCCTTGCGGACGGCCGCGTCGTACGCCGGGACTACGGAGTCGCATTCGTTCAATACGGGAAGCACGCGACGTACACGTGGGTCCTTTTCGGGGAGCGCGGAGACGCGACGGTCCTCGGGGCGCTTACCCTCGAAGAACTGTGGCTTCAGGTTGACCCTCGCTCCGGCAAGCTCCGCGAGGTGAAGGAAGCGCTCATGGTTCCTATGGTCGCAGTAGTCCCGACGGCCTAGTCGGCGGCGGCCCCAGACGGCCAGGTCTCCCGGCGGCTCAAGCGAGGTCCGTGTTGGTCTCGACATTTTGATGAGCGCTGCCACACGACCCGATTGTCGCAGGTACGCGGAAGGGTCAAGTGGTCGCAGGAAATCGTGCGATTCGCATGGAACAGATTAAATCTAAGGACCTCTTAGATATCCTCGTGGAGACGTACATCAGCAAGGTGACCGCCGCGGGCCAGCTCACCCTCCCGAAGGAGATGCGCAAGCACCTCCGGCTGAAGAAGGGGGGCGAGTACGTGGAGGTCGCCGCCGTGGGCCAGGCCGCCGTAATCCGCCGGCTCCGCCCGGACGACGACGAGGTCTTCCGAGAGATCCGCCGAGATCTGAAGAAGAGCGGGCTCACCCGGAAGCGCATGCGGGAGCTCCTCGACGAGGTCCGGACCGAGGTCTGGGAGCGGCGGTATGGCAAGCTTCTTCGTTGATGCGAACACGGTCATCAGCGCCCTCGGTTTCGTCGGCAACGAGTCCCTGCTCTTGGAATACGCGCACCGGGGGTTGTGCGACCTCGTGACGAACGAACACGTGCGAGAGGAGGTCCGCCGATTCCTCGAGCGGCAGCCGGGGTTGAGCCCCGCCCGAAGGGGGCAGGCAATGTCCAAGCTGGCCCCGCGGATTCTCGTGCTCCCCGATCCATCACGAGACGACCTCGCGGCCGCCCGCCGAAAAGTGCGCGACCCGCGGGACCTCGCCGTCGTCGTAGGGTTTCAGGCGTCCGGATGCGACTTCCTCGTCACGGGCGATCAAGAAGTGCGGAGGGCCGTTCCTCGCGCTCTCACGACGCGCCAAGCCCTTCGGCGAATCGAGGCCGCGCTCCGCTCGGAGGATCTCCCTCCCGAGTTCGGCTAGAGTGCCGCGACGCCGCCTAGAACCGGCGCCGCCCGTGGAGCCTTCGCTCCCCGCCGCCCGGCCGACCGCTGTACGTGCGTCGCCCGCCGGAGCGGCCGCCATAGCTGCCCCCGCCCCCGCCACCGCCGAATCCGCCGCGCGACTCCCGGGGCGGGGAGTCGTGCTCCGCCGCGCTGAGGTCGTTCGTCCGGTTCACCTCGGGGAGGGCTTGCGCGACCTTCTCGAGCGTCCCGTACTTCCCGACGTTGAGGCGCATCCGACCGCGCACGAGGCTGACGTACCCGTTGTTCACCTGCACGACGTCCCCGGTCGCGACCTGGCCGATCTGCGCCTCCCACAGGGAGAAGATCACGGTCCCGGTCTCGTCGCCGACGACGGCCTCGCACAGCGTGCGGGACCCGCCGCCGAACTTCGAATCGATGTTCCGCTTCTCTCCCACGCTCACGACTTTCGCGAGCAGGCTCACCTGCTTCGTCGACGGGTTCAGGTCCTTGACCTTGCTGAAGGCCACTTGCTGCGCTGGTTGCATCGCTGGTCACGTTCCGGTACGCAAAACTCGGGCGCAAAAGGCGTCCTGGGCGGCTCTTCCGAAGCCGAATCTTGGTGTACGGGCCCTACGGAGGGCCCGAGGTATATGAACCTGCGGACGCAAACCGCGCGATCCGGCGGACGCAATGCTGCGCCGATGTCGTTTTGCGAACAGAGAAAACGAGCCCGCGCAGGCGAGAATGCGCACGCTTGAGCACCCGCGCGCCGTTCGCGGTGCGGAATCCCCGCACAAGTAGCCGCGTTCAGCACAGCGCGCCGCACTCGACTCGGTGCCGCTTAAGCCCTTCCCGCCCTCGCATCGTCCATGAATCTTTGGAAGCATGGACTCGGTATCGTGAAGACCGGAGCGACCGGCGTGTCGGTCCTCCTGCTAGCGTTTGTGATGAGCGCCCCGACGATCGGGGCGTACGGCGGGACGCCCGCGCCGACGACCGCGATGTCCTACGGCGGACGCGCGTACGGCCTCGGTGTCCTCACCGTCTTTGGCGACACGTACTACGCGGACACGGGCGACCTCCCGTCGGACGGCGGCGTTCTGTTCGCCCCGTTCGTGGACGTGAACACGGACGTCGCGAGCGCGTCGGTCTTCCTCTCGTACACGCGGGGCTTCAACGACCTCGGCATCACGGAGGCCGCGACCGCGGACATCACGCTCCTCCCCGGCAGCGACCTCGAGATCACGACGAGCTTCGTCTACGCGCGGAGCTCCGCGGACTGCAACGGCGTCTCCGGCCGGTCCGAGATCTTCGACCTCACGATCGGCGGCGTCCCCGTCGGCGTCTCCGGAGACCCGAACGAGGTCGTGTACGACATCCCCGGCGTCCTCACGGTCGTCGCGAACGAGCAGATCGACCAGTCCTGGGGCCTCACGCACTCCCTCACCGTCAACGGGCTCCACGTGTGGACCGTGGGCGCCGAACTCATCGTCTCGAGCGCGACGAGCACGGTCACGTGCGCGGGCGGGGGCGGCGGCCTCCTCTCCGGCGGATCGAGCGGCTCCGTCGGCACCCGCGGTGGCGGCATGACGACCGTCGGGATCGGCGGCGGGCTCCCGAAGCCCCTCCACGTCCCGCCGGCGGACTTCATGACGGGCGGCGGCCACTTCCTCCCGCCGAACTCGAACCGCCCCGGCGACGTGAACTTCGGATTCAACGCCGGGCCGCGGCCCGGGCAACCCACGACGACGAAGGGGAACCTGAACCTGATCGACCACGCGAGCAGCCACCACCTCAAGGGCGACGTGATCGACTACTTCCAGTACTTGGACCCGCAGGACGTGTGCCGGCGGTGGGCCGGCCCCGCGACGTTCGACGGGCAGACCGGGTACCACTTCGACGCGGTCACGTGCGACTACGGGGAGCCGGGCCGGGACGACCGGTTC
>VBMQ01000038.1:6686-16963 GCA_005878375.1 Methanobacteriota archaeon
CCCTCGAACGAGCCGCTGTGCGGGCAACTTGACGGAGGCAACATCCAGCTGCACCGGTTCTAAACGAACTCCGAACGCGCGGCTCGGACCGGGCCGCGCCCCTCTCCCTTTTCTTCGGCGCCGCCCGGGAGTTGGCGGGTCCGAGCGTCAGCGGGGGCGGTCTCGATCCATGGCTTCCAGCAGACGTGCGAGCCAGTCGTCCACCTTACTCTTCTGAGCGAACGCCTGGACGTATTCCCAGTCGATCCGGTCCCGAAACGCGACCGCGAGAAGCTTGGCATGGTCAAAGTCCCCGCGCACCTTCCAGAACTTTGCGGAGGCAAGCCGTTTCACCAATAGGTCTTCAATTGCTGCCAGCCGAATCGACCCAAATGGAGTGGGCATGACGGAAGTCTTCTGGATGTCACCCGTGTAGGGGGAAGGGTTTAGATCGACGACAAGGCCAAGTTCCTCGTCCGTCCAAACACTCCCATCCCTCTTGAAGCCCCAGGACCTCATCACCGTCCGGAGATTGTCGTGTTCGCTTGACACGATGTCGATGTCGCCGGATGTGTATTCGCCGACCGTGTAGATCTCGATGGCAGAACCGCCAACAACGATGAAATCATCGGTCGGGATCGCCGCCGCATCCGCAAGAATTGCGGCGAAGTACAGCCTGTACTGGGTCTGATCGGGCGCCGTGCGAAGCCTAGACTTGAGCTCCTCGCGGGAGATAAGATGCTTCATTGCGGACGGACCGAACCCCCTCGGATCCGCCTAAGGGCACGATCTTTCGCAGGCGTTCGACGGAACTCCTTTGCGAATGGGGGCGTTCCATCCCTGGCTGGCACGGAGGGCAGGTCGACCCGCACTCGACTTGTCTCTGCGAACTTCTCCCGTCGCTCTGCAATTCGTCCCGGGGAGAACCAATCGCCCGCGGGAAGGATTCGCATGTTTCGAGCGAGGAAGCTCCGCAGATCCTCGTCGTTCAGCCAGAATCGCTTGCTGCCTCGGACATCGAAATCGCTGAGGATCACACCGCCCGCTTCGAGTCGTTTCAGCTCCTCGTACACCTTCGAGACCCCGATATCCAGGTTCTTCGAAATGGCATAGCCGGTTTGAGGAACCGACAGTCCCGCAAGGTAGCCCAGGACCTTCGCCCGTGTCTGACTTCCGAATACCGCTTCGACCTTGGCTGGAATCTGGAATGCCATGCACATCATACTACCCATTTTAGGTATTAAACACTTCCCCTTTCAGGTAATATGGTGATTCCAAGACTTGCGAAGCCGGAGACTGGTAGCCGCCTCGTTCAGTGTCAACCATCATCCTTTAGCTGGGTTGGTCGTTCGGTCTCCCGCCGCATGCCGTACAAGATCTGCCTCGCCGGCGACCCGATGGTCGGCAAGACCTCGCTCATCCGCCGGTACGTCAAGGACGAGTTCAGCGACAAGTACCTGATCACGATCGGGACGAAGGTCACGAAGAAGTCGATGGACCTCGAGGCGAAAGGCGCGCGGCGGAAGTTCGACTTCCTCGTCTGGGACATCATTGGCGACCCGATGTTGCGGCCGTTCCTGAAGGATTCGTACTTCTACGGCGCCCGCGGCGTCCTCCTCGTGTGCGACGTCACCCGGCGCGTGACGCTCGACAACCTCCCCTACTGGTGGCGGACGATCACGTCCGTGTGCGGGCCCGTCCCGACCGTGGCGGTGATGAACAAGGTCGACCTCGTCGGGCAGGAGGACTTCACCCGCGAGGACCTGCGCGCGCGGGCCGAGCCGGCGGGGTGGACGTATCTGACCGCGAGCGCGAAGTCGGGCGAGGGCGTTCAGGCGGCGTTCGAATTCCTCGGCCGGCTCGTCGTCACGACTCGCCCGCCTCGGAGGCCGAGCGCCCCGTCCTGAGCGTACATCATGTCGTCAGCGGGAGTGATTGCAGTTGAACCTCTGGAGTCGTACATCGCTTGCCCGCAGTCGCAGAAGAAAATTGCCTTACGTTTTCGCACTGGCTCGCTTTCCTCGCGCGGGCTCCGATTCCCGCTTCGGAACATCGACGTCGACGCCGAGCTCCTTCGCCCGCCGCTCGATGTCCGCCGCCGTCGCGCGGAGCGACTTCTCCCATTTCGCGTTCTGGGCGACTTTGACGGACAGTTCCTGGAAGAAGGACTCGGACTCCGCCTCGCGCCCCGCGATCTCCCGCTCGCGTTCGAGCACGTTCGACTCCGCGGCGCTGAGCCGCGCCTCCCGCTCGGAGAGCGCTCGCTCGACGAGTTCGGCGTGCACCTCGCGGTCTCGGGTCCCTTCGTCCCGCGCCTCGGTGGTCCGTGACTTCGTCTCGATCTCCTCTCGCGCGGATTCGATCGCCGCCTTCTCCGCGTCCCGCCACGCGGCGAACTCGGACTTCTCTTTCGCCACGACTGCATCGAATGCGGCACGGTCCTGCACGATCCGCGTGTCGGCCTCCGCCTCGCGGCTCCCGACCGCCGCCTCCCGGCGCCCCACGATCGCTTCCCGATCCTTCAGGGCGGTCTCGTTCGCGGAGTGCGCCTGCGCGCGCGACGCGAGGGCTGCCGCGTCCGCGGCGATCCGTTCGTGCGTGACCGCCGTCGCCTCTTGGAGCCCCGCCACCCCGCGCTCGCGCGCCTGGACGTTCGCCGACCACGACGCGATCCGGCGGCGTTCGGACTCCAGCCGCAACTCCTCCGCCCGCGCGAGCTCAAGCCGGTCCCGCGCCCAGTCCCCGAGACGGGAAAGCGTCCCCAGCAGGATCTGCCGCGAGAGCTCGACGGTCTCGGGCTCCGCGGGTCCGTTCGAGAGGACGACGAGCGCCATCCCGCCCGCCCGGACGGTCTGCGCGAAGAACCGGGAGACCCGGACCGCCGCCCCGTTCGCATGCAGCGCGCCCGCCGCGACGGCCTCCGGGAACGGGACTGCGCACGTCGGGTCGAGGGTGAACTCGTGGACGAGGGCGTTCCGGTCGTCGACGAGGAACGCCTTCGCGGGTTTCCATCGCATCGTGGGCACGTTCCGTGGGTGCCTCTTTTCAGGAGTCGAGCCTATTTAGCGGCTCACCGCCGGTTATCTCCCGTGATAACGGGCGCGATTGGCGGGGACGATTCACCCGCCCTTCCGCGGGCCTTCGAACGCCTCGAGCGTGGTTTGGTCCCGCGGGATCGCGAGCTCGCCCTCGCTCTCGAAGAGGAACGAGTGCTTCAGCCGCAGGAGCGGGATGAGTCCCTCGACGTCCGCCGGCGTCGCGATCGTCACGCTCACCCACCGCGTCGCGCCGTACTCCCGGGTCCGCTCGACGACGTTGCGGATCGCTTCCGGGATCGCGCGGGACCGCAGGACCTCGAACGTGAGCGTCCGTCCGAGCGAGACGGTGACCGAGACAGGCCCGTCGCCCGCATGGACGTGGCACAGCTGCCGCGCGCCGACGTAGAACGCGGGCGACTCCTGCCGCACATCGTAGTCGACGATGACCTTCTCGCTCACCCCGCCAAGGCCGAGGAGCGCGCCGCGGAGCGCCTGCACCACAGCGCGCGCGGGCTCCGGCAACCCCGCCACGAGCCCTTCGACGGACGCGCCTCCCGCCGTCCCCTCCATCGGATGCGAATCAGACCCGAAAGTATATGAGAGTACCCCCGGGTTCCGCGGACGTGGCGCAGGTCACATTGCGCTTCATCTTCATTTCCGATGCCGATAAGCCCGTCGTCGCCCTCCGCGTCCCGGAGGACATGCTGTTCCAGGAGGCGTTCGTGACCGCCGCCAAGAAGCAGGGGAAGGACGCGTCGATCCTCACCGCCACGCTCCCCGGCGGCTCGCCCGTCGCGGGCGGGACCGTCAAGGAGGTCGCGGACCGCAGCGCGAACATCCACGTGATCGACCCGAGCATCGTGGGGTGACGCCGACGGGGGCTCCGCTCCCGCGCGACCGGTTCGCGCGCCCGCGCAAGATCGTCGACCGTTACGACACCGCGAAGCAGGAGGACGATCTGTTCTACTTCCTCCTCTGCGGGACGAACGCGTCCCCGCCGGACGAGAAGTGGCCGCTGCGCACGCTCGAGGAACAGTACGCGCTCGACCGCTACTTCGAGTACCTCAAGTACATGGAGAAGCACGCGTGGATCGAGCTCGCCGCGACGGGCCCGTCCGCGACCCGCTGGCGGGGGAAGGTGCGGGACGGCGCGCACGCGTGGGACCTCGAGGTCATCCTGAAGGACGCGTACCCCGCGATCCCGCCCGCGTGCCGGATCCCCGAGCTCATGCACTACACGGACCGCAAGATTGACGATGAGGCGCTCGGCCTCCGGATTTGCGACATGCACATGGAGCAGTCGTACTGGTGGCACGAGCACTGCTCCCTCGCGTTATACCTGAAACGAGAAGTCTCGTACTGGGTCCAGTCCGTGCTCCAGGACATGCGGAGGAAGGGATGGCTCAAGTGAGGGAGCGGTACGACCGCCTGAAGCGATTCACGTTCGCGGACTTCTCGAAGCTCGCCGCGAAGCGCGTCGCGATCGTCGGCGTCGGCGGGCTCGGCGCGCTGGCGGCGGAGATCCTCGCGCGCGCGGGCGTCGGCCGCCTCGCCCTCTTCGACTACGACACGGTCGAGGAGGCGAACCTGAACCGCCTCGTGTACCGCACGTCCCAGATCGGGCAGCCGAAGGTGAAGGCGTTGGCGGCGCACCTCGGGGACGCGAACCCGGACGCGGAGGTCGTCTCCTATCCGCACGACGTCACGACCGGGCGCGGCTACGTCGGCCTCATGGGCGAGCTCGACAAATGCGACCTCGTCCTCGGGTGCGTCGACACGTTCGGCGTCCGCCTCTTCCTGAATGGAAAGTGCGTCGCCGCCAAGATTCCGCTCATCGACGGCGGGGCGAGCGAGAACGGGATCAACGGGGCCGTCCACGTCGTGATCCCGGGGAAGACGCCATGCTACCGGTGCAACCGCCCCGCGCTGAAGCAGGAGCAGGTCACGACGGACCGCCGCGACGTCACGGGCGTCTGCGCGTTCACGTCCCTCCCGACGACGATGGCGATCGTCGCGAGCCTCCAGTGCCAGGAGGCGTTCAAGGTCCTCTTGAAGTTCGGGCGCGTCGCGCCCCTCCTCCTGTACAACGGCCTCGACGGCACCCTCGAGCGCGTGGACTGGAAGCGGGACCCGAAGTGCCCGACGTGCGGGAGGCGGAAGACGTGAGCGCGCGCGTCGCGTTCGCCCGCACCGCCTACCGCCAACTCGTGGCGCACGCAAACCAGGTCGCGCGCGACCGGCGCACGGAGGCGATCGGGTGGCTCCTCGGCTACTTCGCCCCGGAGGGCGTCACGGTCCTCGACTCCGTCGCCGCCACGCGGTACAAGTCGCAGTCCCGGTACGGCGCGGAGGCGGACCCGCGGGAGGAGCTCGCGATCGCGACGTCGTACCCGCGCACGGTCGGCATCGTCGGCCTCTACCACTCGCACCCGTTCCGCGACGAGACGCAGCATGCGATCTTCCACTCCCACACGGACGACACGACGCTGAAGTCCCGCGCGTCCCGACGAGAGAACTACCTGAGCGTCGTCACGGACGGCCACGACGCGGAGGTGTTCGTCGTGAAGGGCGGGAAGACGGAGGTCACGCCCGAGATCGTGGACGGGCTCACGTACCGCGACGCGCTCCGGCGGTACACGTGCGACGTCTCGCTCCGCCTGGAGGGAACGTTGGAGATCCCCGCCATGGACGGGCTGCTCGGCGCGCTCGAGCGCGAGGTCGCGCGGGAGATCGAGGCGGGCCTGCGCGCGGCGGACGCGGAACTTGAGCCCAAGAGCGGCGTCCTCCGGATCCCGGGATTGGCGGGGAAGGCGACGAAGACCGCGATCCGCGTCTCCCGCCAGACCGGCGGCGCGGGCGTCGACCTCCAGATCCACACGGGCGTGGCCGTGTATCTCCCCCCCGCCAACGCGGCCGAAGTCCTGGCGGTGATGAAGCAGGAGATCCAGGACGACGTCGTCTACCTCCTCTGGCACGGCCTTGACGCGAAAGCGCTGGCGGGGCCGATCGTGGACCTCGAGGCGAACCTCGGCTCCCTCCGCGTGCAGGAGACGAACCCGCTCCCGAAGAAGCTGTTCAAGCCCGCCAAGCGGTCGCTCGTCGTGAAGCGCGGGTCCGCGCCTACGTGACCTTCGTCCCGCACTTCCCGCAGAACCGGTCCTCGTCCGAGACCGCGGCGCCGCACGTCGCGCACTTCATTTGGCGGGGGGCGCCGCACTTCCCGCAGAACGCGTCCCCGGCCTCGAGCGCTGCGCCGCACTGGCGGCACGCCGCCAACTCGATGACCTGTCCCTCGTAGCAGTCTTGACACGTATACTCGAGGAGGCCGTCGACCTCGATCTCGACGTACGGGACCTTCGCCTTCCCGCAGACCGAACACCCGCGGGGTCGCGTCCCGAGATCACGGATCCGAATCTCGGGTTTTGGCGGGGGAACCGGCGCCTCTGGCGGCTCCGGGGGCCGCTCGAACTCCGGCTCCGGCGGCTCGTCCTCAGGCTCCATCCGATACACAAGTGGCGGCGCGCGCGAAAAAGGTTCCTACGGTGCGGGGGGCGCCTCGAGGCGGATCGCCTTCACCCTCGGCGGTGCGTTCTTCCCGTCTCGCTGCAGATATGTGACGTACCCCGAACCCACGTTCAGATGCACGACCGTCACCTGGCGGTCGATGTCGATCATCGTCTTGGAACTCTTGCGACGCATTCCGCGCCTGCCTCCCGAACGTCGTTGGCGGGGACGCTACTTAAAGGGTCTTTTCGCAAAATCGGTTCTGGTTATCTTCGGGAGAAACCCCGGCCTCCGCCATCGGCGCCCAAATGTGGCCCTTCGGGCGTACATGTGGCCAAAGTTTTTATACGCCGGCCGGGAAATAATACCAGGTTGGATAGGAGAACGAGATGCTCGTCACCCTAGACCGCCTCACGCGGGCGGTGGGACGACGGCTCAGCGTGGAGCCGCCCGAGGCAAAGAGCCTCGCGTACCGGATCTTGAACTACTTCGGGTACTCGGACACGATCATCGACAACCTCGTGGACCAGGAGGACCGGAAGCTGTTCTACCAGCTCCACGACGCGGGCCTGCTCCGCTCGAGCTGGGAGACGACGCTCCTCCTGAACGGGAAGTCGTGGCGGATCTTCTACTGGCAGCTGAACCTCGAGGACATCCGGAAGGCGACGGACGGCCTGCCGGACGACGGGCCGGAGGAGCCGCTGTACGACTCCCTGCCCGCGGACGCGTGGAGCCACGCGACGGCCACCTGAGTTGGGGGCGGAGGCCGCCTCTTTTTCGTTGGACAGCGGGAGCGCCCCGCCGTCTCGCCGCCACCCTCACAATTCGCCCCCTCCGCGAATGTCTTCAACGTCGCGCCCGAAGCGCGTTAGCCGTCGTCGGATGCGGGCGAGTTCGTCGAGGTTGGTTTCGGCTGTCGCCTCGAGAATCGCTCCCAGGACTCCGCGCACATCGCCTCCTTGAGAAATTCGTCGAAGGGCTTCAGCTTCGACCTCGAGGCGGGAGACGGTCTGCGCGACATCGCGGAACATACCGTTGACCGCCGCCTTAGGTCTTTTCCATTCTCCCTCCGTGAGCGGCACACGGTCCGCGGAGGGAGCCGCTTCCGCTCGAAACTTTGGCATACACGCAACAGTGGCCCCGCCAAAAGTTCAAAGCCGCCGCCAACGCTCACGGGGCGAATGCACGACGTCCTCGTCGTCGGCGCAGGCCCTGCAGGCGCCTACGCGGCGATGCGGTGCGCGGAGAGAGGGCTCGACGTCCTCCTCCTCGACGCGGAGTCGTTCCCGCGGGACAAGGCGTGTGGCGGCGTCGTCGGGGACACCGCGATCGACTTCCTCGGGCGCGACGTCCTCTCTCTCCTCGAGCGGGAGGGCCGCCAGAACCGCCTGTTTTACGACTGGCGACCGATCGGCGAGCTCGATGCGCGCATCTACTTCTTCAAGCGCCGCAAGTTCGATCACTACGTCGTCCGCCGCGCGGAGGCGGCCGGCGCCACCCTCCTGGAGAACCGCCGGGTGACGCGCGTGGACGTCCAGCGCGACAAAGTCGTCGCGCGCGCGAACGGGGACGCGTACGAGGCGGACCTCGTCGTCGGCGCCGAGGGGACGAACAGCATCGTGGCCCGCGCGATCGGGGCGTCGCCCCACGCCCACACGCAGAAGTACGCGTCGATCAAGGCGGAGATCGACCTCCCGCCGGAGAAGGTCGCGGCGCTCGGGATCGACGACCCGCCGCACCAGAACACGTACTTCTTCTCCGACCTCATGGGCTTCGGCTGGATCGTCCCGAACGACGGCTCGATCAACGCGGGGTACGGTGCCTTCATGCGCCACGCGACCGGGCTTCGGCAGCGGTTCCTCGACTTCCTCGCGCACTTCGACGTCCCCGCGGAGGACGTGCGCGGCGCGCAGATCCCGTACCTGCCCGCGCGACGGGTCTACGGGGACCGCGTCATGCTCACGGGCGATGCGGGCGGGTTCGTGAACCCGTGGACCGGGTGCGGGATCGACGACGCGCTCGAGGCGAGCGAGCACCTTTCGGCCGTCGCGAAGTCCGCGGCAGACCGCAACGACTTCAGCGCGACGGCACTCCGAGCGTACCAGGACGCGGAGCGCGACCACCGGCGCTGGATGCAGCGGCGCGGGCGGTGGATGAAAGCGCTGGACCTGATCTTCCCGGTGGGAGCACGATTCCCGAAGTCGTTCCGATCAATCGTGCAGCTCGGCGCGCGCTTGGCGTGACCGTCCGGCGCGTCACCATCCCTCTTTGCCGATCAGCGGGACGAACGCGCACGGCGTGCCCTGGCGGGTGCTGACTTTCCCTTCGGCCGTTTTCGTCGCGGTCACGAGCGTCTGCGAGAACGTGGACCGGCCGACCGGTGCGACGATCCGCCCGCCAATCTTCGTCTGGTGGATCCACGATTTCGCGAGGCGCGGCGCGCCGGCGGTCACGACGATGCGGTCGTACGGGGCCTCGGGCTCGTAGCCGAGCGTTCCGTCTCCTGCCGCCAATTGGACCTCGTACCCGGCGTTGCGGAGGTTCTCCCGCGCGAACGCGAGCAAGTCCCGGTGCCGCTCGATGCTCACGACGTTCCGAGGCCCGACGATCTCCGCGAGCAGCGCGGCGTTGTACCCCGAGCCCGTCCCGACGTCGAGCACCTTCATGCCCTCCCGCAGGTCCGCCTCCTCGAGCATGATCGCGATCATCGAGGGCGCGCTGATCGTCTGACCGAGGGGGATCGGGAGGGGCGCGTCCGCGTACGCGGCGTCCTGGCGATCGTCGGTCACGAACATCTCGCGAGGGACCGCGCGGAACGCCCGCTCGACCGCGGCTGTCCGGACGTGACCGTCGCGGACGAGTTCGTCGACGAGGTCCGCACGCATGCGCGCGAAGTCTCTCACGCGCACGAATTGCGGTCCCGCGCGATAAACCTGCGACCCGCGTTCTAAGGATGGCGCGAGCGTGGCCAACGTTTTTATACCCCCACCTTGTACCGCGGCCTTCCAGCCTCGGCCCGTGGCCGCGGCTGAAGGTAGTAAGTGGTAAACAGAGGAGACGGAAGTATGAAAACGTGGGGACTGAGCCGGTGGGGTCCGCTGCTCGCGGTGCTGACCCTACTCGTAAGCGCAGGGGTCCTTGTGCCCCTGAACGCGCAGGCGGCGGGAAAGACCGTATTTGGGTTCGTCACGGACTGTGCGAACCTGGACTCTGTGGGCGCAACCGTTTCCCTCGTCGATGCGCAGGCTCAGCTCCCGACCGTCAACACCACGTCGTCCTCGACCATCGGGTACTATTCGTTCTCGAACCCGACGCCCGCCTACTACAGGGTGCGCGTTCAACCGGTCGGGTTCACCTACTTCACGGGCGAGTCCGCCGTCTTCCGTTTCGACGGGACCGCGAGCAAGCGCGTGGACGTGTGCGTGGTCAAGATGCGGGATCGGGACCGGTGGGTGAACCTGACGGTCATCGACGCCCAGCCGGCAGCGGTCTCGGGAGAGTCCGTGAACTTCCAGGAGTTCGCCCGGGGCCCGGAGAACGCCACGGAGGCCGGGCACCTGCGGTACAACCAGGGCACGTTCGTCGTGCAGCTCGACACGAAGCCTCTGAAGTGGAATTCCGAGAAGCTGTTCTGGGTCGACGGGGCGAACAGGTTCGGAACGTTCCTGATCGCCGCGCAATACGTGTACAATACGGCGGACGCCTTGGTGGGGCGGATTCACATCACGGATGGCACGGTTCTGACCGAACTCGCGA
>VBMQ01000123.1 GCA_005878375.1 Methanobacteriota archaeon
CGACTTCCGGGATGTCCAGGCCCACTCCGTCGAACCCCTCGACCCGAAGTACGCGGCCAAGATCGCGAAAATTTGGGAGCCAGAATGGCCCGCGGAGGGATACGTGCGTTCGCGCATCGAAGGCGGCTTGAACGGCGCGATCTACGAGGATGGGGAGCCCGTCGCGTGGTACCTGACGCACCTCGAGACGGACGACGTCGTGATGCTCGGCTTCTTGCACGTCCTCGACGCCTACCGCGGACGGGGATACGCGAAGTCCCTGTCCAGCGCCTTGATCAAGCAAACGTTCGCGAAGGGGAAGACCCCGTGCTGCCACGTGTACACGGACAATGTGCCGTCGATCCGCCTCATGGAAGGACTCGGGTTCCGGCGGGTGTGCCTCCAGGCGTGGGGGGACGGCGTCGCGCACGCGTGAGCTCCCGTCGCTCCACCAGCTCTTGCATCCAGGAGTCGACGATCGGCGCCGCGTCGAAGTCGGAACCGAACCGCGCAAAGTATGAGCGGAGGCTTGCGAGGTCGCGTGCGAGGGTCTGCCGCGCCACCTGAAGTCGCTGCCAGGCGCTTGAACCGAGCCGGTCGACCCGGACGGAATCGGACAGGTCGATGAACCAAGGGCGATCTTCGTGGATGAGGACATTGTAGGCGCTCAAGTCTCCATGGACAACGCCCGCAAGGAGGAGCGCGCGGGTCGCTGCCAGGATTTCCTCGAGGAGTTCTCGTGGGCGGAGCGGTTTGAGGTCGGCGAGTCGCGGCGCAGGGCCCTCGGACCCGCCGAGGTATCGCATCGCGAGCAAGTTCTCGACTCTCTTGGCGGGGGTGGGCACCGCCGCCCCTCCCCGCCACGCGCGATGCAACATCTCGAATTCGAAGGCGGCTCGCCACGCCATGTTGTCAACCTTGATGGACCCGCCGCCCCTGCGCGAGGTCCGGTAGAGCCGATACGCTTTCACGACGATCGGCGCCCCGTGGAGGCGCGCGAGGTACACGTCCGCCTCCTTGCCCGCGCTGATGAGCCCGACGACTTCGGTCGCGAGGCCCGCGGACAGGATCGCCTCGACCGTCTCCCGGTACCCGGCCTCCGCGAACCGGATGGCGCCGGTCGAGATCTTCCACTGAACGCTGCGATCGAGTGGCGGGAAGTTGGGCATCGTGCGCTTTCATCGGGTGACCATGCGTTCGCGACGCGAGGACACGAATCGGGGCGCGCGCGAGATCACGGCGTCCCCGGCGCGGTTCGGAAAACAAGCTTGGACGTCATACCGGGAACACCTCCTTTGCGGGGGAATGAAGGATTGGGTTCCCTTATACCTGCCGGCTCCCGCGAAGTGTCGTCCTCCGTTCGTCACCACGGCTTCGCGCCGAACTTCCGTGGATACACGATGTGGTAGTAGATCCCGCCAACGATCGACACCGCGTACAGGAAAATCCACACCCACATGAAGGGCCGTTCGAGGTGGACGACGGTCCCCGTCGGTGGCGGCACCGCCAGCCCCCACGCGGCCGCGAGAAGCGCGATGAGCGCGAAGGACCACAGCATCGCCATCGGGATCTTGAGCTTCTCCCAGTCCGACTGCCGTTGCCCGATGAGAAACCCGAACGCGATCGAGAGGTAGACGCCCGCCGTGAACCGGGCGGTCATCTCCGTGAGACCCCAACCCCAGATATACGTGTACCACGAGCTCGGGCCGAAGTACAACGATAGGCCCTCCGGGATGCTCACCGCGATCACAATCCACATGAGGAGGCGCATCGCCCGCGGGATGGGAACCATGCGGCGAGAACGGACGAACGGACTTAAAGGCGGGTCTTCACACGGGCCACTGCCAGCCCGCGATGATCACGGCCACGCCGATGACCGCGCCGAGCGCGACGACGAGCCACGGCGGGATCTTCGGGGCCTTCTCGTCCTCTTGATCGAAGTATCGGATCAGGCCGGCGGCGGAGTGGAACCCTTCGCCGCGCTTTTCGCCCGCCATCGACCTCCCATTTTGTTCGGCGTATTAAAGACTTGCGCGCCGAACGCGGTCCGAAGATACCCTTATTACGCCATCGCCGCATAGCTTCGTTCCTCCGTCGCGGGGGAGCGTATGCCTTCGGAGAACACGGTCTTCATCGGGAAGAAGGAGACGATGCAGTACGTGCTTGCGCTCGTCGCGCAGTTCCACAGCTCGAGCGAGGTCAGCGTGAAGGCCCGGGGGAAGAACATTTCCCGCGCGGTGGACGTCGTCGAGATCACGCGGAACCGGTACGTGCCGGACGCGAAGGTCCGCACGATCGAGATCAGCACGGAGAAGCTCACGGGCGAGGACGGGAAGACCGCGAACGTTTCGAGCATCGAGATCTTCCTGACGAAGGAAGGGGCAGGGGCGGGGGCTTAAGAGAGCCCGCGGGTTGGCGGCGTCGTGGGCATGGACGACGTGCTCGCGGCGGCCGCGGGCGTCGATTGGCGGGGATTGGGCGAGCGCGGGCTCTGCGACGGCTGCCTCGGGCGGCTCGTGGGCAAGGCCGGCCACGGCTTCACGAACCCGGAGCGCGGGCGTGCCCTTCGCGAGGCCCACCGAATCGAGGTCGGGCCCTGCTGGCTGTGTCGCGGACTCCTCGAAGAATTGCCGAAGTTCGCCGACCTCGTCGCCGCCAAGCTCGCGGATTGGGAGTACAACACCTTCCTCGTCGGCTCGCGCGTCGATGCGGAGGTCACCGAGCGCGAGGAGACGCTCTGGGTCGAGCTCGGGCTCACCCAAGGGGAGCCCATCAAGAACGAGATCAACCGCGAGGTCGGGAAGCTCGTCGCCGCGAAGACGGGAAAGTCCGCGGACGTGCACCGCCCGAACGTGACGGCGATCGTGGACACGCAGTACGACGTGGTCGATATCGAGGTGGCGCCGCTCTTCTTTTACGGCCGCTATCGAAAGCTCTCTCGGGAGATCCCGCAGACGCGTTGGCCCTGCCGGCGGTGCCGCGGGAAAGGGTGCGACCACTGCGGCGGGAAGGGGAAGATGTACCCGACGAGTGTCGAAGAGATCGTCGCGGGCGAAGTCATGAAGCAGGTTGGCGGGGCGGGGCACGCCCTCCACGGGATGGGGCGGGAGGATGTCGACGCCCTCATGCTCGGGAACGGGCGGCCGTTCGTGGTGGAGATCTCGCGACCTGCCCGCCGCACCGTGGACCTCGCCCGCGTGGCGGAGGCGGTGAATCGCTCGGGGCTCGCGGAAGTGGCGGACCTGCGGCCCTCGGACCACGCCGAAGTCGTCGCCCTGAAGGAGGACCGCGCGGACAAGACGTACCGCGCCCGCATCCGGTTCGCGGCTCCCGTGGACGCTGCAAAGCTTAATGAGGGGATTCGGGCTTTGGCGAAGGCGCGCATCGCGCAGAGGACTCCGACTAGAGTATCCCATCGACGGTCGGACTTGGTCCGGCAGCGCGTCCTGAAGGGCATCGACCTGCTCCGCGCGGACGGGCGGGAGGCAGAGGTCGAGGTGACCGCGGAAGCGGGGACCTACGTGAAGGAGGTCCTGCACGGGGACGGCGGCCGGACGGAGCCGAGCCTGGCGGGGCTCACGGGGGTCCCCTGCGAGGTCCTCGCGCTCGACGTCGTGCGGATCCACGACACCAGGTGAACCATGGTCAAGGCCTCGAAGGGCATCATGGAGAAGACCCGCCAGATCTACCGGCGGTCCCCGCGGAAGCGCGGGCTCTCTCCGATCACCCGGGCCCTCCGCACGTTCGAGGTCGGCGACAAGGCGACGATCATTATCGACAGCAGCGTCCAGAAGGGGTGGCCCCACCACCGGTTCCACGGCCTCACGGGGACCGTGGTCGAGCGTCGCGGGCGCGCGTACGTCATCGACGTCCGCTTCGGCGGGAAGATCAAGCAGGCCATCGTGAAGCCTGAGCACCTGAAGAGGGCGTGAGGGGGGGACCGGCGTGGAGGAAGAGAACTACTTGCCGCTGTCGGAGGT
>VBMQ01000006.1 GCA_005878375.1 Methanobacteriota archaeon
TGGAGGAGGCGCGCGAAGTCCGCTGCCGTATAGCCCCACGACTCCGTGTCCGTGAGCGCGATCGCCCACGGGACGTCCGCGGCGGTCAGCGCCCGGATGCGGATTGCGCCCGCCATCGCTCCACCCGGAGCCGCAGCTCCTCCTCCTCGTCGCACTCGTGATACCCGTACGTGACGTACTTCTTCTCCTTCCGGAGGTTCTTGTACGAGCACGGGCCGTACTCGTCGTCCTCCTGCCCGTACCACTTGTCGCAGTCCTTGCACAGGTGGCGGTGCGGGAGGAGCCGCTGGAGATCCTCTACATTCCCCAAAATCGGTCCTCCTTCCTCCGGATCGCGACGATCGCCTCAAGCGCTTCCCGCTCGTCGCTCGAGAGCTCCGCCGCGAGGGCGCGCGCGTCCGACGCGGGGATGGTGTTGAACAGGACGTCGCCCGTGTCGATCTGCCGGCCGACGGTGACGCCCTCGATCGCGACGGCGACCTCCTGCCCCGTCCGCGCCTCGTCGAGGGACTGCTCGCCCGTGCGGATCGACTTGATCCGGCCAAGCTCGCGACCGTCGTCCCGCATCAGGGACTGCCCCGGCCGGATCCGCCCCGCGAGGACGCGGACCCCAACGATCGCGGGCTTACTCACGCGGAACACGTGGTCTGGAAGGAGGAGAATCTTCCCCGGGTACACGAGCTGGCGGCGAGACGCCTCCGCGAGCTCCCGCTTCCGTGCGTCCGCCCACGACCCGTATTCCTCGAGGAGGCGGTAGATCACGTCGTTCGTGAGCACCTTCACGTCCGGGTGCTTCGCGATTTCCTCGTCCGCGTCGGGGAGGAAGCCGACGTTGAACGCGAGGACGACGCGGTGGAGCGGGTCCGGGATCGTGGCGGCGTCGACGATGTCCCGCCGGCTCACGAGCCCGATCCGCGCGCTCCGGATCGGGATGCCGAGGTCCTTGCACTCGAATGCGAGCGCCTCGAGGCTCCCGATCGCGTCCGCCTTCACGATGAGGCCCTCCTCGGACGTCTCGACCTTCACCGACGTCTCCGCCGCCACCTCGGCGACAATCGCTGCGGGGTCTCCGGCGACCGCGCGGATCGGCCCACCCGCCATCGCACTTTCCGCGTTCGAGGCGGAAATCTTCACGCCTGCAGCGGCGCTCACCGACTTCGCGCTATCGAACCGGTCCTGCGGGTCGCGGATCTCGTCGAGCGGCCTCGGCTTCAGGAGTGCGCGCACCCTCGTGACGATTGGGGCGCCGGTGCTTCCGAGGACGATTGTGTCCCCGCGATGCAAGGTCCCGCGGTAGACGATCGCGTCGAGCGTGGTGCCGTGGCCCCGTTCCTCCTTCACCTCGAGGATGGTCCCTTCTGCGGGACCTTCTTCGGTCGCGAGCTGCTCCTCCAAGAACCGCTGCGCGAGGCCGATGAGCACGAGGAGGAGGTCGGGCACGCCCTCGCCCCGTTTCGCGCTCGTCGGAACGATCGCGATTGTGGCGGTGAAATCCGTGACGCGGTCGTACCGGTCGGCGGTGAAGCCTTGCTCGAAGAACTTTGCCGTGAGGTCGTACAGCCGCTCGTCCAGTGCGGCGACTGCGGCTTCGGGCTGGTCGGCGAGGGAGGTGATGAACGACGCGTTCGGGTGTTTTCGCCACCCCGGGAGGAGGTCGATCTTGTTCGCGGCAACGACGAATGGCGTCCGGTGCTGCTTCAGGATCTTGATCGACTCGATCGTCTGGGGCCGGAATCCCTCGTTCAGGTCGACGACGAGCACGGCAAGGTCCGCGAGGGCGCCCCCCCGGGCGCGGAGGGTCGTGAACGCGTGGTGGCCGGGCGTGTCAATGAAGAGGAGGCCCGGGATCTTGAACGTCCGGCCCGCGACGAGGTCGCCGCACACCTTCAGGATCGCGTCGATCGGCACCTCCGTCGCCCCGATGTGCTGCGTAATCCCGCCCGCCTCTCGGGCCGCGACGGTCGTGCCCCGGATCGCGTCGAGGAGGCTCGTCTTCCCGTGGTCCACGTGCCCGAGGACCGAGACGATAGGCTGCCGGATTCGTGCCATGGACGCGGTTCCACCGGTCGGACCGTATATCAAGATTTGGCGGTGCGCCTCGCCTTGCGTGGTCCCAGGGAGGATTTTCGCGTAGCTATGACGGAGGACTCGGGCGCGCGCCGGGGCCGGCCCACGCTTATCCCTGAATCCACGCATCGTGGGCCCGGTCGTAGGCGAGGATCTCGTCCGGTTTGAAGAACAGGGCCGCCTCCCGATTCGCGCTCTCGATGGAGTCGCTGCCGTGGACGACGTTGCGCGAGATCGTAAGGCCAAAGTCCGCGCGGATCGTTCCGGGCTCCGCCTTCGCGGGGTCCGTCGCGCCCATCGTCTTCCGGACGACCACGACCGCGTTCTCCCCCTCCCACAGCATCGCGACGGCCGGACCCGACGTCACGTAATCGACGAGCCCGGGAAAGAAGGGCTTGCCTCGGTGTTCCGCGTAGTACTCCTCGGCGATCGCGCGGGAGATGTGGACCATCTTGAGGCCCACGAGCTTGAGGCCCCGGGACTCGAACCGCCGCAAGACTTCCCCCACGATCCCGCGCTGCACGCCGTCCGGCTTCACGAGGCAGAACGTGCGCTCCAGAGGCGTCAAGCCTCCTTCGTCGCTTTCTCCCGCCTCGCCTCGGCGTCGAGCCAGTCCTTGAGCAGTTTCTTGGCGGCCGCGGTGTCGAGGTACGAGACGTAATCCGCGAGCTCGACCTCCTTGAGCTTCTTCTTCGCGTGCTTCTTCGTGTACCATGTCGCGAGGGATGTGCGGAGCGCGTCCGACTCCGTGAATTCCTTGAACCGCCGCTCGATCGCGCCGGACGAGCTGTCCCGCCCGAGCTCTCGGTCGATGAGCGACCGAACCGCCGTGGGGATGCCCTTCCCCTTCGGCGCCCCGATTGTGAAGTCCCCGACCGGGGCCGACGCTTCCGCCTCCTCGACGACCGCCACCGGTCGCGCCTCCTCCACCGCCAAGCCCGCGGCGCGCGCCTTCGCCTGGATCGCCGCCCGCGTCCACCGCACGGTCCTCGGCACCCGTCCCAGGTCGATCAAGTTCCGCTCGCACTTCGAGGAGCAGAAGACGAACACGGTCCCGTCCCGGCGGACGAACATCTTCCCCGTGCCCGGCTCGATCTCGTTCCCGCAGAACGAGCACGTGCGCTTCGTGGGCATCGTCTACCTCACGCTGAGCTTCCGGGCCTCGCGCGCGGTCTCGCGGAGCATGAGCACGTCGCCGAGCTGGACAGCGCCCTTCACGTTCCGCGTGATGATCCGGCCCTTGTCCCGGCCGTCGAGCACGCGGACCTTGACCTGCACGGCCTCGCCTGTCATCCCCGTCCGGCCGACGACCTCCACGACCTCGGCGGGGATCCCTTCCTCTTCCGGCATCGGCCCTCACTTCTTGAGCGCCCGCATCTTCGCGGCGAGCTCGTCGAGCATCGGCTTCCCCTTCCCCGGGTCCAGGACCGCGCAGGAGGCGGTCGCCTTCCCGAGGCCCGCCGCGACGCCGAGCTCCTGCTTGCTCGGCACGTACGCATACGGGATTCCTTTCTCCTCGCACAGGAGGGGCATGTGGGCTAGGATCTCTTCCGGGGTGACATCCTCCGCCATCACGACGAGCTGCGCCTCCCCACGCTCCACAAGCTTCGTGACCTCGTTCGTCCCCTTCCGCAGCTTCCCGCTGTCGCGGGCGAGCTCGACGACTTGGTACGCCTTGTCGACGAGCTCCTTCGGCGTCTCGTACCGCACGTAAATCGGCTTCGCCATTCCAGACCTCCTTCGGTTCTTGCGAACCTCATCATTCACGGGTTCGGGAAGGGCTCGAACCGAGGCATCGTATTAAAGCCTTCGGTCACGCGCGCTTCCGGCCTTCCCCCGCCGCGGTTTCTGAAGGGGCCAGATGACGTTGAACAACTCGGGACGGGTGTCCCGGATCGTGGGCCGGAGTTCCCGCGCCGCGTCGAGCTGGCGCAGGTCCACGTCCGCGGCGACGACGTCCTCCCGGTGGTCTTTCGCGTGCCCCAGGTCTTCCCCGCGCGGTCCCCATGCTTGCGTTCCGCCGGAGAAAACCTGGTTCAGCTCCGTCCCGACGAGGTTCGCGTACAACACATACGTCGCGTTCTCGATTGCCCGAGCGGGGAGAATCGCGTCGAAGAAGCGCCGGCTCGTGTGCGGGGCCGCGGAGATCGCGGCAATCACGTCCGCACCTTGAAGCGCGAGCGTCTTCGCAAGTTCTGGAAAGAACATGTCATAGCAGATGAGAAGACCGATCTTCCCTAGCTTCGTGTCCGCAACCGCGACGTCCGTCCCGCGTCCGAACCACACCTTCTCCTCGAACGGGCCGAAGTTCGCGAGGTAGACTTTCCGGTACGCCCACGTCCGTCCGTCCGGAGCGACGAGGACGGCTGCGTTGTACACGGTCCGCCCCTTCGCGGCCTTCTCCGGCATCCCGAAGAGGACGTGCGTCCCATGCTCCGCCGCCAACGCCGCGACAGACTGCACGCTCGGACCGTCGATCGCCTCCGCGAGCTTCGGGATCGCGTCGCGTGCCATGTAGCCGCTCAGGTACAATTCCCCGAACAGAGCGAGGTCGGCCTCCCCCGCCGCGAGGACTTTGGCCATCTTCTCGAGGTTCTCGCGTTTCTTTCCCACGGCGGGCTCGAGCTGCGCAAGGATCGCCTTCATGCGTCCGCCTCCGGGTACGCTTCACGGCCGCGCTCTCGCGCGGTCTCCTTCATCACGCGGAGGCCGGCGTTCGTGAGCACGAGACCCACGACGAGGAACGCGATGAGGAACGTGATGCGCACGGGGATGGACGCGACGATGCCCGCCCACGCGAGGGTGTCGAACACCTGCGGCAGGAAGAGGAATAGCGCCCCGCCAAGAACGAGACCGACCCCCACGTAGTATTGCCACGGATACGGAACCGCGACGAGCCTCGCGTCCGCGCCGCACGAATCGCATCGCGCCCGCTCGAGCCGCGACTTGATCCCGACGTGATGGCACGCAGGACAGTAGACGAGTTCCACAGGAGCGCGAGCGAGAGTTGCGCCTTAAAGACTGTGCCACCCGCACGCGCGGAGGGAAGTTTTATGCGAAGGTCGGGGCTAGTGCCGCGCGCGCTCCCGTAGTCTAGTCCGGTCAAGGATAGAAGCCTCTCGAGCTTCTGACACGGGTTCAAATCCCGTCGGGAGCACTCCTCCCGGTTTCCCTCGCCTATGAGGGTCCTGGATCGCCCTTCATCGCGAGGCCGACATCGATCCAAGTCATCTCCGGCGGTTCGACGTCCATCTGCCAAAAGAGGGCGATGAGCTCGCCGAGGTGATGCGCCTGCTCGAACGTGACTTGGAGGAGGGCGTCCCGGAGCGCATGCGGGCGGGTCTTCCATTCGGGCTGGACCGGTCGGCCGAGATCACGGTCGGACAGAGTCACGAAAAATCCCTCCTCCTTCTTGATGATCTTCTCCATGTAGTCGCGAAGGACGTCCATCGACCGGACCTCATCGAAGTCCATCTCTCGGACGACGGGGTCCGCGGACGCCCTTTGGACGGTCACGTTGAGCCAACCGTCGTGGACCGAGAGAATGTGGTGGAAGATATTCTTCAAGGACTCATGGGTCGCCTCGCGGTTTTTCGTCAGCTCCGTCTCAGGCAGCTTCGAAAGCGCGGCCGCGTAGTCTCGAAGGACCTGCCAGTTGTAGGCGTAGATCGATTGAAAGTCGGCCACGGACATCATGGCTTCGCCATCGGTGCGCCGGGAATAAAGCCTCTCATGGCCATCCTTATGAGGCGCCCGTCCATCCCTGCGCGTCGCGCGGACGGGAGGGCGCGCCACGGACTCGAGAATCGGCGTGTGGGCCGTGGTGGGACTTCTCGCGATGGCCGGGATCGCTGCGCTCGTGTGGGCCCGCCCGCCGTCAAACCCGGATCAACCTCGGTTGTCGTCCGGCGCGAATCCGTTCCCCGTGTTTCCGTCCGCCAGTGCACTCGACGTCATCTTCGTTCCGCTCTCTACCAACGCATCAACCCGCCTGACGTTGGCGTCTATTCAGGGACTTGTTAACCGCGACGGGGCGGAAATCTACCTCGACGAACGTTCGGAACTCGGGAACGCCTCATCCCTTCTCACGTTCCTTCTCTCCCACTATGGGCTCTCCCAATCGTCGCGCGACATCCCGGCGGCGCTCGCGCGGTACTTGCCGCGTCTACAAGGAATCGCCGTCTACGACCCGTCCCGGCCGGAGTCCATCAACATCGTGACGATGTACGCCGCGCTCCATCGCGCGGCGATCGCGGGGCCGGACAACGCGGCATCACTCAACCGCACCTACGGCCTTCCGGTCCTCTTCGACTACGGCTCGAGCGACTGGACGCGGCTCGATGCGATTGCCGCCTACGACCGCGCGATGCGCGAGATGTATCCGCAAGCATCGCAAGCGCTCGTGTCGATCCTTCCGCCAGACCGTCCCGCGATCCGCGACTACCTCATCGCCGCCAAGACGTTCGTCTTCTACTACCGCCAGGGGTTTCTCTCTTCTCCTGCCGAGCTCGCCGCCACGACGCGAATCCTGCAGGCGACCGCGCGCGGCGGCCCGATTCTCGGGTGGATCGACACGCCCACGATCACCGAGGAGAACGCGTTCGTCCAGCTCGCGTCGCGCGCAGGCAAGATCCTCGTCGGTGCAGACGACACGCCGAATCTGAGCGTTCTAGCCGCTCTGGGGCGCGGCTCGCATTGGCGGCAGAATTCCGTTCCCGTTGGACTTCCCCTTGCCGCGAAGACGTACGCGGTCGTGGCGGTGCCGGACGGGGACAACGTCGACTTCATGTCCCGCCGGATGCGCCAGCTCTGGGACGATCCCGTCCGGGGGACGATGCCAATCACTTGGAGCGTGCAGCCGATGCTCGCAGACCTTGCCCCGCCGCTCCTTGACTTCTACAACGGGACCGCGTCGCCGTACGACCGCTTCGTCGCGGGCCCGAGCGGCGCGGGGTACGTCTATCCGGACTACCTCGGTCCTGGCGACATCGCTCCGTATCTCGCCTTCACACGCAAGTACCTCAACGTCACGGGGCTCGACGTGGCCTGGTTGTTAAACGCGTTCCCCGCCTACGAGGTGCCGTATCGCGATGCCACCCTCACCGCCTACGTCGACGACCTCCGTCCCCGCGGAATCGTCCTCGACTACGCAGACCAGGCGAAGACGGAGGATCATTGGATGGAGGCCGGCGCGACGGCAATCGCCCCGGTGATCCGGTCGACGCATCTGTGGACCAGCCGCGAAAACTTCCTCGCGAAGCTCGACGCAGCCGCGGCGGCGTGGGATTCAGGCGCGCATTTCTTGTGGGTGACCGTGTACCCGTATCGCTTCAACCTGACCCAGGCGAAAGAGATCCTCGATGAGGCTGCCGCACGCCTGCCCGGAGGGGTCGAGGTTGTCACCCCGGAACGGTTCTTCGCGCTGCTCCGTCAGGACTTCGTGGCCCGCGCTCGCGCCGATGTGGGCGCGGGCCGTGGCGACCCGATCGCATCCTCCCTCTTCGTCGCCCTCGTTGACTCAGCGAACCGACATTCGGACGCGGCGACCGCGGCTTCGGATGGCGGGGACCTCGACCGGGCGGCATGGGAGGCGTTCCTCGCGATCGCGGATGTGCGATCCGCGCGACGCGGGGAGGCGCTGTTGACCGTGACGCTCCTCGTCGCTGCGGCCGGGCTTGCGCTCGGGCTCCGTCGTCCGAACGCGTCCGCGCGCAATGCCATACGATTCCGGGGACCGCCCTTCATCGTGCTCACGGCTTCCGTCGCGGTGTTTGTGCTCGCCCTGCGCTCCGCGTTGGCGGCGGACTTCTGGACATACCCCTTCGTGCTCGGCGGCCTCGCGGTCGCGGGCCTGGGCGGGCCCACGGCCCGCCACCTCAATCACGCATCTCCGAAACGGGGGACGACGATCGGGCTCCTTCTCTTCTCGGTCTTCGCCTCCCTCGGTCTCGTGACAAACGCGGCCTTCCCCTTGGCGGCAATCGGAGGCGTTCTCGCCCTGGAATCATTGATGTCCCGTAATCGTTTGGAGGCTCGGGAGCTCGCGATCCCGTTCGCCCTCGGTGGATCGCTCGGATTCGTGATTGATTCGTCAACCGTCGGCCTCGTGGCTCTTGCCGGTCCAATGATTGCCGCATCCTGGTTTCTCCCGCAGGTGGTCACCCCGCGCAAGCGCGGCCCGAGAGATGCTTGGTTGGCAGGCATGGCCTTGGCTCTCCCTGTTTCCGGGCTGGCGGCGGCTTCGACGTACTCCCTCGCCTTGCGAGTCGCGCTCGCCACCGCGGACTTGGCGGCGGTCGTTCCATTCGTCGTCGCTGCGGGCGCTGTCTTTGGTGGGGCTGTCGCGGTCCTGGTTCAGACTCCGAAAAATACCGCCAAAGTCCAAGCGCTCGCGTTCTCTTTGGCGGGTGCCACGGCGGCCTCCTTGTTGTTTGTCACGGGGACCGTGCCGACCGTGTTGTCTCTCTTCGGCATGGTTGCCGCCCTCACGGTTGCGGCCGTGAGCACACTCATGCGGTTCACACAACAGGGCGGGGATTTGCGCGCGATCACCTCACCGGCGCTCGTCGTCGCGTCCCTGCTCATTCTAGTTTTCCGCGTGCCGCCGATCGCCTACTCCCTGAGCGTCGGCCCTCTCCCGGAGGCCTTGGAATCCACGTTCTATGCGCCGCAGGCCCTCATCGCGGCGGTCTCCGCCCTGGCGGGGGCGGTCCTCCTCATCTCCCTCCTTCGGCCACGACCGACAAAGCATTATCCCGGGGAAGCCGATGGCGGCGGAGAGGGCGAGGCATGAGGAAGATCCCAAAGCGTCGGTTCCTCGAGGTCGCTTCGTACATCGCCCGGAACAAGCTCGCGGGCGAGGTCACCTATCCGTTCTACGCGTCCTTCAAGCTCACGCGGCGATGCAACTTCACCTGCTCCTTCTGCAACTGCTGGCATATCAAGAACCGGTGGAAGGACATGCCGACGGAGGACGTCAAGAAGGTCCTCGACAACATCGGGCGCAGCTCTGTGATCGTGTGCAGCTTCGAGGGCGGGGACCCGCTCGTGCGCGACGACATCGGCGAGCTCCTGAAGTACCAGTACGAGAAGCCGTGGTACCTCCTGTTCACGACGAGCGAACGGGACCTCCAGCACCGATATCCGATGGCGGAGTACGGGAAGTACATCGACTTCCTGCACATCTCGATCGACGAGGGCCACAAGAACCTCGACATGTTCGACGAGCTTGAGGAGTACACGAAGTGGGGAAGCATCGTCACGATCCAGATCGTCGTCACGAAGAACGACGTCGGGGCCCTCGAACAGAAGATCAAGCGATGCCACGACGCGGGGGTGAAGGCCGTCGTCATGTGC
>VBMQ01000007.1:0-3911 GCA_005878375.1 Methanobacteriota archaeon
TTATCATCTCTGTTACCAGGTTCGGGGGTGGCGGCGCGTTCGTCCCGGAGCGTAATCTGAAGGACCTTGTCATCACGTACGTTCGGAAGGACGACCGCTCGATCAGCGCCCTGACGGTCGCTCTACGGAAGGACGGCTACAAGTTCCACCGATTGTTCGTCACGGGTTACTTGAAAGCGCTCGCGGACGTCGGCCTCCTCAAGGAAAAGGAAATCCCCCCGGCGAAGGTGTACACGGCGAGCGTCCACCGAGAACGGACCCTGTATGAAGCGGTCGGAGAGAAGTGTCGCCAGGTCGACACGGACGCGCGCGCGCAGGCCCGCCTCGTCGTCTCGGTGCTCCACAAGCTCTTCCATCGCCCCGTGTTCTATCGCGAGCTCAAGGAGGCGGGGTACGAGATCACGCCGGAGGCCGTCCTCGCGACGAAGGACGAGAAGGAAGAGGCCCTCCGCACATTTCGCAAGTTTGGGATCCAAATCCCCTCGAACGAACCCGCTTACTACGTCGAGGATCGGAAGAACGACGTCCGCGACGCGATCATCGCGGAGCTCGTCACGGAAAAATTCGGGGTGGGCGAGTTCGTCCTCGGCACCCGCCAACTCCGGCTCGGCGGCTCGCCCGCGTGACGGTGCTAGGCCGCCTGGATTGTCGCCCAGCTCCGACGACAGCGTCCCAGGGGTCGCCTCGGCCCCGCGCCCCCGCGAGCGTTGGTAGTCCGCGGTTTGGGCTGCTCACTTCCGTGCCTGACCCGTTCCCCGCGGTTGGGGTACGGACCCCGACCCTCCGGCCGGGTCCCGTGCCGCCTCCAGCCCCGCGGGACGAGGCCTCACCGTTGATCCCCGGACTGCCGCCGGACTGATGGCGCCGCTCTCGGCGTCGGCCCCGGTAAGGACGATTCTCCGGGATTCGCAGAGGACGCCCAACCCTCCGCCCGAGCCTAGCGCCGTCCCATCCGGCGTGCGCTATTTAAGGATTGGCGGCTCGTCCGCGCCGACGTCGGCGGACAACGCCCAAAATTCCGAAGGTTACCGCCGCCATCGCAAGCGTCGATGGGAATTCCGGAATCTCGAGGTGTCCCCACGTGTCGGGCACATTCTCGTCGACGTTGTCGTTGCCCCAGGAATAGTTCGTCGCGGTGTCGCTGTCGTAGGCGACGATCGCGAACCCCGCGGTCTGGTTGTCCGAAGGTGTATTGTTCCCCCACACATCCGAGAACCGGATCCGGAACTCGTAGATCTGGTCGGTGCCGGAGTAATTGCCTTGCGCGATGTCGCCTCCGTCGCAGTCCGTGCCGCAGTCGACCCAGGCGGTGCCGTTCCCCTTTTGGCGGGTGAGGTTCGTCGAGTTGCTCGCGACCTGGAACCGGCGGTCGTCGGGCTGCGGCGCGCTCCCGCCAAGGTGGTTCGTGTCGAAGAGGAGTTCGCCCCAGTCGAGCGTGTTATTGGTCGTATCCGCCGTCACCTCGAGGCATACGAACAGGTACTGAGAATCCGACCGGCGTCCCAGCTGGAACGTGAGGTCCGCGGTCGTGTCCGTGCTCGCCCCATCGTACTCGGTGCTCGTGGTCGCACAGTTCCCGTCGATCGAAGGGATGTTGGTGAGCGGGGTCGCGAGAATCGTCAGCGGATTCGGTCCGTGGAGGGGGGCGATCCCGGGTCCGGATCGGGTCCCGCTCCGAAGTCCGGTTGCAGCCGTCGCATCTCCGCGTCCCGCCCAATCCGTCGTTGCGAAAAGAACGCGCGGATTGTTCATCGTCCCGAAGAAGCCGGCTTGCGCCGAGGCCTCGAACTGCGATCCGACGAACGCGATGTCAAAGGTGAAGCCCGAAGTCGGTGCCCAGTCCCTACCCGCAGTGTCCCACGCGAACATCGCGGTGCTCGTGATCCGACCGAGGCGACCCCGGACCTCCAAGAGACGGTTCGCGACGAGCCCGCCAATCGCCTGGCCAACGGTGTCCCGGTCATCGGTGTCGACGTAGATTCGCAACAGGTCCTCACCCGTTGTGCGCTTGATCGCGACCACGGCGCTGCTCGACGTTCCCCCGCCGTTCCCGGGAGGGACTCTCTTTTCCGGGAGCACGGCTCCCGCCAAGACATCCCCTTGTGTCTCGAGGTAGAAGAACGCGTCCGTCTGAATCGAGGTCGCGCTCTGGCGGAGGTCGACCGATGGGGGCACAGGATCTGTCGGAAGGAGCTGGACCATCGACCAATCATCAAACAGGCCGTCGACCACCTTCGAGGTCGGGACGGGGCCGACGTACGCTCGGCCGCCGCTACCGGAGAACGTAGGGACGACCCTCGCCCCCCCGGGGGAAGTCCGCGCCGCCACGCCCGCCAATCTCATGGTAAGGAACGATCCCGGCACGAGGCTCCCGGGATCAACGGAGAACGTCGCGGCGACCTCACTGCCCCTTGGAATCGTGATTGGGGTCGCGGGGGGCCGGACGGTGCCCCCTCCGGTCTGGTCATAGGCAAAGTCTGAGACTGTGACATCGGCGCCCTGCGCTCGGAACGTGACACGAAGCACGGCAGCGGTGGCGGTGATTGAGTCTGCCAGAGGCTCCTGGACGACCTCGAGCCCACCGGGCATGACAAATTCGGGCGTTCCGGGCGTGAGCGCGCCCTGCTTTCCGACGATGATGTCGCCGGTGTCGATGCCCGCGTCCGCGCGCGTCGCTACGACCAGGGAGAACTCGGCCGACGAGTCGATCCCCATCGTGCTCTCATCGAGGGAGACTTCCGCGCTATCATTCACCACTGCCGCTCGGAAGTCCCCGCGCCGCTCGAACGCGCTCGCGTTGTCCCGGTCGGTCCCCGCCCAGTGGCGCAAAGAGGTTCCCTGGAGAGCTCCGTTCCATCCATACAGTTCCGCGACCCAGTTCGCGTCGAAGCCGGGGAGGGCCGCATAACCGGACCCCCCGGTGTTCACGAAGACGTAGATGCTCGAGGGGTCGGGCCCTACGAACAAATGACCGGCGGTGTGCGCGTACACGAACAACTTGCCGCTGTATTCGCCAACCCCATAGGCGGTGAGGTCCACGGAAGACGGCAACGCGCTCGCCGGAGCGGTGTACATCGCCGGTTGCCATTCATGGAAGTCTCCGTCGACTGCGAACGGGGCTCGCGGCGTCGGCGGCGCACTGAGGAGGAACCCGAGAAGGGCGACTCCAATGATCGAAAAGAGCACGATCACCGCGCCCCCGCGAAGGTCCCGGTGCGTGATGATTCCGTATCGATTCCGTCGCAGGGACAGACCGTTGATGAACCCGGACCCGTTCACGGCGCCCTTCCCGTTTCCCAGCCCATTCGTCCGTCCTGGGACACCATTGACGAGCCCGGTTCTCCGCTGGCCGTTCGTGAGTCCGTTCGAGCCGCCGAGACCGTTGACGAGTCCGTTCGTGCGACCCACCCCGTTCACGAGACCGTTCGTCCGCCCGAGGCCATTGACGAGTCCGTTCGTCCGGCCCGTGCCGCGTGCCGGCGCGGGCGGGAACCCGTTCGTCAGTCCGCGGCGGTTCTTCGGCGCCTCGGTCATCGAATCACGCTCCCGCCACCGCGTCCGGAGAGACGACGCCGCCTCGGAGCCCGAACCAAACGGCGAGAATTCCGAAGATCAAGAGGCCGGCGCCGATGCCGGCGGCGGTCGCGTTCAGCGGACCGAAGGTGTCGTAGGCGGTGCCGACCCACGGGACACGGAGCACGTCATGCAACCATGATCCCAAGACGAGACCGGAGGCTCCGGCGGCGACGAGGAAGATTCCCAGATAGAAGATCATTCGATCGCGTCGCAGCCGCCGACGACTCACCCGGGACCGTTCCGTTTCGAATGGAGGACGATCGTCATGAACAGTCTCGCTTTGCTCTTCCGCCGGAGGATAGTCCGCGTCCATGGAAGTATTCCGAACCTCGTCG
>VBMQ01000007.1:3933-15540 GCA_005878375.1 Methanobacteriota archaeon
CAGCCGAGTGTCCCTATTTAAGTCCATCGGGGCCGTTCCGTGGTCAAGCGCAAAGCGCGATAGCGTTAAACCCGCGCCCGCCATAGTACGCGGCGAGGCCCGTACTCTGCGCGTCGTTCCCTCGGTGATGGCTTGAGCAACAAGGACCGGGACGCCTGGATTGTGAAGTGTCCAAAGTGCGGCCGTATTGCGGAGGCATGCGAGCACGTGAGCAAGGAGGACCTCGATCGGGTCGTCCGCCTCCTCAAGGCGGGAGTCGAGGTGTACGAGAGCGAGGAGGACATCGAGCCCGAGGACGGCCCGTCCTCTCCGGATCGCGCCTCCATGTACCACCTCATCGAGCCTCGCTTCTCGCTCGATGACGTCGTCCTTGCCAAGGCCACGCGGGATGCGATCCACGACGCCGTGTTGGAGATCCGCAACAAGAGCCTCATGTACCGGCGATGGGGGCTGGACAAGGTCGTGCGCAAGAAGAAGGGTCTGAGCCTCCTTTTCGCGGGCCCCCCCGGCACGGGGAAGACGATGACCGCGGAGGCGATCGCCAAGGAGATGGGCCGGCCCCTCCTCGTCGTCAACTACGCCCAGCTCGAGAACATGTGGGTCGGCGAGACGGAGAAGAACATCGAGTCCGTCTTCCGCGCGGCGGAGGAGAAGGAGGCGGTGCTCTTCTTCGACGAGGCGGACGCGGTCTTCCATCGGCGGGGCATGGCATCGGCGCCGTGGACGAATCGCGACGTGAACGTGCTCCTCCACCACCTGGAATCCCAGGCGGGCATCGTGATCCTTGCAACGAACATGGCGCGGGTGCTCGATCGTGCTCTCGACCGGCGGATCGACATCGCGGTCGAATTCCCGCTCCCGGATGCCGAGATGCGCCGTCGCATCTATGAACGGACGGTCCCCGCCAAAGCGCCGGTGCAGAAGGACGTGGACTTCGCGGCCCTCGCCCGAAAGTATCCGCTCTCGGGCGGCTCGATCCTCAACGTCGTCCGTCAGGCGATGCGGAACTCCTTGCGCCGAGGGAAGCGGCACAAGATCACGATGGAGGACTTCGTCAACGCTGCGGAGTCGGAACTGAAGAAGTCTGAAATTCGCCGCCAAGACCACATGGGGGAATGGAAGGTCGAGCACCGCCAGCGGATTGGCGGCTACGCGTGAGCTTGGCGGTCACGGCCGGACCGTGATGCGATAGTCGTGGATGACCGGGTTCGCGAGGAGCTTCCTGCACATCTCCTCCGCTTCTGCGGTCGCCTTGGCGGTGTCGGATTCCGAGAGCCGCAGGCGAAAGAGCTTCGCGGAGTTGACGCCCGTGACCCCGCCAAAGCCGAGGAGCCGGAGCGCCTTGAACGTGGCATCGCCCTCCGGATCGGCGACCCCCGGTTTCAGGAACACCTCGACGACGACCTCGGCCACGGCGCGCCTCCGCGCGACGCAACAGCCCTTCCATACTTAATTCTGCGGCGTGGGAACGGAGGGGAAACGGTTTAAGAGCCGGGGCGGGCATCGGACGGACCATGCCGGAGACGACCCTGCTGTCCCTCCGCCCGACGCGGCTGATCGCCTTGGGCCACTACCTCATCTGGATATTCCTGTGGATCATGGCGGTGGTCATCTACCTCAACCCGTGGGGATTCCTCCCGCAGGTCCTGATCCCGGTCCTCAACGTCCGGCCCCAGACCTTCGTCGCCTGGCTGCTCGCGTTCGCGGGGCTCGTGGAGCTCCTCAACGCGGAGATCCGTCGCCGCACGATTCAGTACGTGATCACGGACAACCGAATCATCCGGAAGGATGGCATCGTGCGAAAACGGACGATGGAGATCCCGTTCACGCAAATCGAGCGGGTCGAGCTGGAGCAGGGACTCATCCAGCGCCTGTTCGGATACGGAGACCTCGTCCTCGACACGGGCGAAGACACGGAGGTCCTCGCGTCCCTCCGCCACGTCCGTCTCATTCACGACGAGGTCGTGAAGCACATCGGGCAGATGAGTTACCGGCCGCCCTCCCAGCGGGGCTAGAGCCGGTCCGCCCACGGCATGAAGAGACGCGCTTCTTCGGGTCCGGCCGCATGGAGCGCACCGCCGCCATTCGGCTCCACGGGGACCCAATAGCCCGCCAACGTCACGTCGTACCCTTGGGTGGGCTTGATCGCGATCGTCGCCCCGAGTTTCTTGGGATAGCGTCGGAACGTCCACGCCACCTCGTGGCGGCGCGCGTACGAGCGCTTCCGGATTGCGACGACGAGCTCAAGCCATTCCTCCCGCCGCTCGCCCTGTCGAGCGAGGTGGTTCAGCTCGTCTTCGATGTACTCGACGTCAAGGGACGAGAGCGACGGGGCCCCGTCCCTGCCCGTGTGGCTGTGGAACCCGCCCATGAGGTCGAGTCCGACATATAGGTTGTTCACGGTCCGTCGGGCCCGGTCGAACGCCTTGAGGTTCCCGTGGGCGACGGAACTCGGCCGCCGTTCTTCCGTCTGGATTGGGTAAGCGGCCTTCAGCACGGCGACGCGCCGGGGACGCCGCACCCGGCGCACGGACCGGCCCCCGAGGAGGAACCCGTTCGTCTCCCGATTGTACGCCTCGATCGACGCCGCGCAAAGGCCGAGGAAGCACCCGGGGTCGACGACGATATCCTTCATGCAACACCTCCCGAAGGGAGTGAAGGACGGTCTACCCCCCCGGGGCCTCTTCAACCTTCCGTCCCGGGTCTCGGTTGCGGCTCGCCGGCGGTTCTCGGGCGTCCCGAACCGCCAGCTGACCCGCTTGAGTTATCGCATCCGGCCGGACCGAACCCTTTAAACAAAACCGTCGATACCCGGCGCGGCGGCGGGGCGGATGAAGGAGTTCTTGTCGAATCTGCGAGGGAAGACCGTGATGACGGAGGAGGGGGACCTGCTCGGGGTCCTCGAGGACTTCATCGCGAACACGCGCACAGGCCACCTCGATTCGATGCTCGTCAAGCCCGCGGACAGCGTGGAGCCGCGCCTCTACAAGACGGACGCGAAGGGCCGCCTCCTCCTCCCCTTCCGGTCGATGCGCGCCGTTCGAGATGTCGTCGTCATCAAGACGACGGAAGGGCCCGGCTGAGCCCGATCCATGCGAAGGACACTGGCAAAGGGTTAAACTGCCTCTTTTCCATGGTGCGCGCCGTGCGGGGAGGACGCGCCCTTCTCCTGAGTACGCTCATCTTGGCGGCGATGCCGCCGGCCGGGCCGGGAGCCGCGCGATCGATTGGAGGCGGTCCCCAAGCGGCGACGTTCATCGACATCCATCCATGGTTCGTGGGCGACAACTGGACGTACACGACCCACGCCGTGACCCGAGCGCCAGACGGGAGTTTCACGGATTCCACGGTCGTCCTGACGACGGTCGTCCGTGAGGTCCGGACGGAATCCGTCGGAGGGGTCTCGTACTCAGTCTACAACGCGACGGTCTCGGGCACGGAACGGGCGACGGGGCAAATCGCAGTTCCGACCCTGGGGCTGCGCGCCTTCGACATCAACGGAACATCAGTGGGCTGGTCGTGGACGGACCGGTCCGACCTCGCGGTCGTGCGGACGAACGAGTCCGCGAACGGTGCGGGCGTCGTGCACGCGGGGGGCGTCTTCGGCGACGTGCCCGTGACCGCGGACGGATCGACGACGATCACGTTCCTCCCCGCGGAGGAAGTCTTCGATTTCCCGCTGGAAACGGGCGATGCGTGGGCGTACAACGTCACCGCCAATACAACGGGCTACGCCCACGTCCACGCGAACTTCATCCTCCCGTACGACAACACGACGAACCTCGCCGGGCAGGGGCAGGACCGGCAATCCCTTTGGTTCAACGGTACAGAAATAGTGACCGTCCCCGCGGGCACGTTCGGTGCCGCGCGGGTGCACGGGTCGTCGCCGGGTGCGGTGTCCGTGGACCGCTGGTACAACGCGAGCGTGAAGAACCTCGTGAAATCGGTCTCATTGACGGACTCTGCTCCGAACAACTACGTCCACGTGTGGACGAACCTGACCACGTTCTCGCTCGCGCCGGTCCCGTGGACGGGGACGATTTCCCTGAATCCACGTCGGGTCAATCCGGGAGGATCGGTCACGGCTTCGGGCCTCGCGAATGCGAACGAGGATCTCGCTTTGTCGGTCCCCGTCATTGGGGCGCGGTTCTCGGTGCGCTCGGACGCAGCGGGGGTTTGGAGCGCGACCTTCGCCGCACCCGCCAGTGACGACAACACGCCCTCGAACGCCGACGTCGGCTCCCATGGGGTGATCGTGGAACCTGCGACGGCCGCAAGCGGATGGGCCGTCGAGACCGTGCAGCTCATCGAGCCTGACCTTTTCGAATCCGCATCGGACCTTACGTTTTCGGGGGCCCCGACAGTCGGAGTCCCTCTGAACTTGACGGCCGCCGTACACGCGATTGCGGCGGTCTGCGTTTGTAGTCCGTTCAATGTGTCGTTTGTCGTCGACGGGGTCCGTTTGCAGAGCTTCGGCCTTTCGTGGTTGGGCGCGAGCGCGTCTCGTTCGTTCAACGCGACCTGGAATCCCACGCCCGGGTGGCACACCCTCGAGTTCTCCGCAGACTCCGGGGGAGACATCCCGGAGCGCGATGAAACAAACAACACCGCGACCCGACGCATTTTTGTTGGAGGTCCGGACCTGACTCCCGCAAATCTATTCCTTCAGGCGGATACAAACGCAACCTACCCGGACGCGTCGGCCGTTGGCTACGCGTCCGCGCCGATCCAGGGACGACTCGGCGGCGTCGTCAATGTCACCTTCGACGCAGCCAATACTGGAACGGCGGACACGATTTCACCGTTCACGGTGGCCGTCCTCGAGACACAGGGCCTCTGGGGCCCGCCCGTGGGTCCTCGGACATTAGGCCTCCGTCTCCGCGCCGCTGGCCCCCTCTGCGCATGCCGGCCCGTGGACGGCGTCGTGGCTGGTGCCGTCGCGACCCGGGATTTTCTATCTGAACGTAACAGTCGACACCGACCACCAGGTCGCGGAGTCGTCGGAGTCGAACAACACGTTCGCGGTCATCGTGAATGTCTCCGGACCCGATTACGTGATTCCGGGCGTCGCGGCCCCCGCCCAAGTCTCCGCGGGCCGATCCATTGACGTCAACGTCACGGTGCGCAACGTCGGCCAGCTCCAGGCGGATCGCACCGTGACGCTCGCGGGTTACGAGGGCGCCTCGTCGACGCCCTTCGCCGGGGTCCAGGTTCCCCCACTCGGAGTCGGTCAATCCATCACGATTCCCATTCCTTGGACGGCTGCCAACGCCGCACAAGCGGCGACCCTCCGGTTTGTGGTTGACCCCGCCAACGTCCTCGAGGAGATGGTCGAGTCGAACAACGAGGCCACGGTGGCGATCGAGGTCCGGGACCTGCCCCTCACGCAACTCCGCTGGCAAGGCATGAATGCGACGACGACGAAACTCTTCGTGACGAGCGCTACGTCCTTTTCGCTCATCTCGCAAGACCGGAGCGGGACGGGCGCCACGAGCTGGTATCGGATCGACGGAGGGGCCGCGGCTCCGGGTCCCGGACCGTTCTCCCTTTTCGCGGAGGGCGACCACACGATCGCCTACTGGAGTGTTGACAACCTGGGCGGGACGGAGAGCCCGAACGTGTTCGCCGTCTTCGTGGACAACTCCGCCCCGATCACCCATGTGAGCGCCTCGAATCGCTCGGCGGACCACATCACGATCGCGCTCGACGCCGCGGACGCAGGCGCGGGGGTGGCGTTCACGGAATACCGAATCGACAATGGGAGTTGGACGAGGTACGCCGCTCCCTTCACCGTTCAGGGGACGGGGGGCCACATCGTGTCGTTCCGTTCCACCGACCTACTCGGGCACGAGGAAGCCGAGCAATCGGTGTCGGTCACGGTGGCGGGGGCGGGCCCGGCGATTTCGAACTTCAAGCCCGTCTTGGCGGCGATCCTCGCGATCGTGTTGCTCTTGGCGGGGTTCTTCCTCGGACGAAGGGAGAAGGTGTGGGCGCTCCGCTCCCCCCGTGTCTTGGGGATTGCATTTGCGATCGTGGAAATCTCCACCGGGGCCGCATCCGCGGCGACCGGGGCCTTGGCGGTGCCGCCTTACGCGGAGGGACTGGCGGTGGACCTCGCCCTCTTTGTCGTGGGGCTCGCGTCGATCTTCCTTCTGGCGCGCGAGCAGCGGCCGCCTGAGCAGCCCGCGGAACCGGGAACGGCTAAATAGAAGGGGTCGCTCGCCCGGCGTCCATGGACCGAGCGCACCGCCGTCTCCTCGTCCTCCAATCCGTGCTCGCCATCGGGAACTCCATGGCGGCCTCGTTCGCCCTCGTGTTCCTCTTGGATCCCTCGGTCACGCAACCGCCCTTCACCGCGCGGGACATCGCCCTCTTGAACCTCGTGTCGTTTGCGATTTCCGCGCTCGGATGCGTCGCGTTCACGCGACTCCGACCGCGACGCGCGCGCGCCTCGATGGCGGCGGGACTGGCGGCGCTGGTCGTCTCTTACCTTGCCTACCTCGCGTTGCGCGGCTGGCCACTCCTCCTCGTCGTCGCGGTCGCGTGGGGCGTGTACATCCCGCTCTTCTTCCTGCCCTTCAATTCCCTCGTCGTCAGAGCCACGAAGGCGAAGGACCGCGCCGGCACGATTGGCACGTTCATCCTCGTCTATGCCCTTGTCGCGATTGCGGGCCCTTCTGTCGGGGGCCTGATCATCCACAACCTGGGCTACTCGGTCCTGTTCTCGATCGCGGGCGCGGTCCTCCTCGTGAACGTCGGGCTCGTCTTCGGACTTCGCCAAGGACCGGAGCCGATCCCGTTCGCCTTCGACTTCAAGGGTCTCGGTCCGCGGACGACCGTGGCGCTGTTCGCCGAGGGAGGTTTCGAAGGGATCGCCTTCGCGATCATCCCCGTCATCGCGTACGGGTTCACGGAAAGCCCCGTGGACCTCGGCGGCCTCTTCTCCCTGTTCGCGCTCGCCGGTGGCGTCGTGACCGTCGTCCTGGGTGTGTGGTCGGATCGCCTCTTGGTCCGTCGCTCCTTCTTGGCGGTGGGCGCAGGCCTTTCCATCGTCTGGACCTTGCTCGTGGTTCGCGCATCATCCGTGACGGAGTTCGCCCTGGGCAATTCGCTCCTGTCCCTGACGTCCTCAGTCGCGCCGCTGTTCCTTTACACGATCGCAGTGGATCGTCTCGCCGGACGTCCCGCGCAAGCCGTCGCAACGCGCGAGGTCCTCCTGAACGCGGGCCGCGCCGCATCCCTGCTCGTCTTCTTCGTCCTTACCGCCTATGGAGTGCCCGCGCAGCTCGCGTTCGCGCTCGCGGCGGTGAGTCTCGCGTTCGTCGCCCTCGGTCAAGATCGGCCATCCGATGTCCCTCAATGAGTCCGCGACCGACGATGTCCGCGATGCCGCCGGTCCGGCCACGATTCCGGGGAACGAAAACGTGAGACCGGTCTGCGGGAGGATCTCGAAACGTCCCCCCGGACGCCGGACGAAAGCACTATATACGCAGGCCCCTATGGGATGGAGGCTCCGCCAAAAGGTGCGTTCTCGCACCACACGACGGAGCATGTACGGCGGCCGCCGGCGAGGCCCGCGATTCGTGACCGGGTTCACTTCTGGGGACGCCGACATGGTGGAGGTTCGAGATACCCGCGTAGGCGTGATCTCTTGAACCCGACGCTCGACAGCGGAATCCTCAAACGAACCTCGCCTTCCTTTAAGGAACACGAGAAATGAGACGCTAAGCAGGACGTCAACTCCGGTTGACCCTGCCGGCGGGCACCGCTATGGGAGTTCGCTTAAGACATGCGAGTCGAGAGGTGTAAGACCTCGGCAGACGGCTCAGTAACACGCGGACAACCTGCCCTCGGGTGGGGGATACTCTCGGGAAACTGAGAATAATACCCCATAGGTCCGGGATGCTGGAATGCTTCCGGGCTCAAAGCTCCGGCGCCCGAGGATGGGTCTGCGGCCTATCAGCTTGTAGGGGGTTTAACAGACCCCCTAGGCATCGACGGGTACGGGCTATGGGAGTAGTCGCCCGGAGATGGACTCTGAGACACGAGTCCAGGCCCTACGGGGCGCAGCAGTCGCGAAAACTCCGCAATGTGGGAAACCACGACGGGGGAACTCCCAGTGCGTGCGCTTTGCGTACGCTGTTCTCTCGCTTAAATCGCGGGAGGAGTAAGGGCCGGGTAAGACGGGTGCCAGCCGCCGCGGTAATACCCGCGGCCCGAGTGGTGCTCATTATTATTGAGCCTAAAACGTCCGTAGCCGGCTCGGTAAATTCCTGGGTAAATCGGGCAGCTCAACTGTCCGAATTCCGGGGAGACTGCCGGGCTCGGGACCGGGAGAGGTCGGAGGTACTCCGGGGGTAGGGGTAAAATCCTGTAATCCTCGGAGGACCACCAGTGGCGAAGGCGTCCGACTAGAACGGATCCGACGGTCAGGGACGAAGCCCAGGGGCGCAAACGGGATTAGATACCCCGGTAGTCCTGGGTGTAAACGCTGCAGGCTTGGTGTCGGGGGTCCTACGTGGGCGCCCGGTGCCGGAGCGAAGGTGTTAAGCCTGCTGCTTGGGGAGTACGGTCGCAAGACTGAAACTTAAAGGGATTGGCGGGGGAGCACCGCAACGGGAGGAGCGTGCGGTTCAATTGGATTCAACGCCGGAAAACTCACCGGGGGCGACCCTTACATGAAGGCCAGGCTGATGACTTTGCCTGATTTTGGGAGAGGTGGTGCATGGCCGTCGTCAGTTCGTACCGTAGGGCGTTCTGTCAAGTCAGATAACGAACGAGACCCTTGCCCATTGTTGCTACGTCGATCTCCGGATCGGCGGCACACTATGGGGACCGCCATCGCTAAGATGGAGGAAGGAGAGGTCAACGGTAGGTCCGTATGCCCCGAATCCCCCGGGCAACACGCGCGCTACAAAGGACGGGACAATGGGTTCCGACCCCGAGAGGGGAAGGCAATCCCGAAACCCGTTCGCAGTTCAGACTGAGGGCTGTAACCCGCCCTCACGAAGATGGATTCCGTAGTAATCGCGTGTCAACATCACGCGGTGAATATGCCCCTGCTCCTTGCACACACCGCCCGTCAAGCCACCCGAGTTGGGCTTCAGTGAGGGTGCGATCCTTGTCGCGCTCGAACTGAGGTTCAGCAAGGAGGGCTAAGTCGTAACAAGGTATCTGTAGGGGAACCTGCAGATGGATCACCTCCTAAGTTCCCTTTTGGGAAGAGGAAGTGGATTCGCGCCTCCCGGAACGGGAGGACATGAAGCGGGTCTACCTTGGCAAGGATTCGCGAGGATTTCGAAAGGTCGAGCGTCGGGTGCCTCCACCCCTTTTTGTTTTTGACGGGAGGGCGGGCGAGCTGATGGGCGATTCCGGCTACCAGAGTCCGCGTCGCTTCATGTACCACGCGGTCGCGAGCGTCGTCGCGAGCATCAGGAACAGCGCGAGCGCGAGCCCGAGCGGTTCCTCCTTGCCGGGGAAGTAGACGTTCATCCCGAAGGCGCTCGTCACGATCGCGAGGGGGAGGGTGACCGTGAAGAAGATCGTGAGGACCTTGATGATCTGGTTGATGTTGTTCGAGAAGAGCGTCGCCTGGAGGTCCATGAGGCTCGTCACGACCTCTCGGTACGTGTCGAGAGAGTCGAGGACGGAGAGCATGTGGTCGTACACGTCGCGGAAGTAGTCCCGCGTCTCCTTCCGGATCAGCGGTACCTCGAGGCGGGCGAGGGTCGTCAGCGCGTCCCGTTGCGGGCGCAGCGCGGTCCGCAGGTGGACGAGATCGGATCGGATTTCGTGGAGTTCCGTGAGCGCCCGGGTGTCGGCGGGCCGCTCTACGAGGGCGCCCTCCAACCCGTTGATGATGCCTTCCATCCGGTCGAGGTGCGGGAAGTACGAGTCGACGATCCCGTCGAGGATCGTGTAGCACAGATAGTCGGGTCCGCCCTTCATGACGCGGGGGGCCCGTCGGCGAATCTTGACGCGGACGTCCTCGAGCTGTGGGACGACCTTGTCCTCGATCGTGATGATGAACTTCTTGCCTAGGAAGAGGCTCAGCTGGTCCGTGGCGATCTCCTCGGTCCACACGATCGTTCGGGTGACGACGAAGAGGACGTCGCCGTACGCCTCGACCTTCGGCGCGGCGTCGACATGGCCCGCGTCCTCGAGCGCGAGCGGATGGAACCCGAACAGCGCCTCCAGTTCCCCCAGGACGCGGGGTTCCGGATCGACCACATTGACCCAAGTCACGCGGTAGGTCTCCGTGAGCTCGCGGGCGCGGCCCACGGTCACATCCGTCTCCTCGACGACGTCCGTGGCGGAGTACGCGATCACATCGACGCGGACCACGCCGGCGGCACGGAGGGTGGCGGTAATAAAGCGTTGGGCCCATCGGCTCGCGGATGCGTGGCGCGATCGTTTTGGCGGGAGGACCGTCCCGGCGGATGGGCCGCCCGAAGGCGCTTCTGCGGGTCGGGGGCGTGCCGCTTGTTGCGCGGGTCGTCTCGGCGGCGTCTTCGGTCGTCGATGAGATCGTCGTGATGACGCGAAGCGCCGCGGCCCCGGCGGTTGAAAGGATCCTTCCGCACTCCGTCCGCGTCATCCGTGATCGACGCCGATTACAGACGCCACTCGTCGGGCTCGTCCATGGAGCCGCGCGCATGCGAAGTGGGTACGTCGCCGCGCTCGGTTGCGATCTCCCCTTCTTAGCGCCCGTACTCCTCGAACGATTGTTCCAGGAGGCGAACGGACGCGACGCGGCCATCCCACGATGGCCGAACGGCATGATCGAGCCGCTCGTGGCCGTGTACCGTCGTCGCGCTTTGGCGGGCGCAGCCCGAGAGGCCCTTGATCGCGGCGGCCGGTCGAATCAGGACATGATCGACCTGATTGGCGACGTGGCATGGATCCCCGTATCTCGACTCCGGAGGAGCGACAGGGGACCTGATCCGTTTCTGAACGTGAACACGCCAGCAGAGCTCCGGATGGCCCGCAGGCTCGTCCTTAATCCACAACGCGTTCGGCGCCAGCGTAGACGTTGAACGACTCGCCGCGAAGGAATCCGACGAGGGTGACCCCGAACTCTCGTGCGACGTCCACCGCCAAGCTCGAGGGTGCCCCGACCGCGGCGACGAAGGGGATTCCCGCCAATACGGCCTTCTGCAGGATTTCGAAACTCGCGCGGCCACTCACGAGGAGGAGGTGGTCCCCAAGGGGGAGAGCGTCCGCGAGCAGACGTTGACCGAGGACCTTGTCGACCGCATTGTGTCGCCCGACATCCTCCCGCAGGACAAGCAGGCGGCCGTTGCCGCCAAAGAGTGCAGCGGCGTGGAGTCCCCCAGTTTTCCCGAACACCGCCTGCTCTCGCCGCAGCGTCTCGGGCATCGCCGCCAACGTCTTGGCGGGCACGCGCGGGGCTTGCCCCCGGATTGGCGGTGGTGTGCGGGCCCAGAGCGAATCCAACGAGGTCTTCCCGCATACCCCGCAGGCGGAAGTCGTGTAGAATGATCGGACGGCGTGCGAGAGCTCTGGCGTGAGGCCCTCGCGAAGGATTACGCGAATCCGATTGCCTTCTTCCTCGGCGGCACGGGCTGTCACGGGCTCCACGCGGAT
>VBMQ01000049.1 GCA_005878375.1 Methanobacteriota archaeon
GCTCGACGTCGCGGATTCCCGGGTGATCGAGGATGTGCTGGCGTCCGCCGCAGAGACCGGAATGCTCCTCGTCGTCCATGCCGAATCTCCGGGACTGTTTGAACGGGCCTGCGCGCTCCCTTCCTCAGCACAATGAGGCCCGGCCGCCCATCGCCGAGGCGAACGCGATCCGTCAGCTCACGGAAACCGCGGCCAAGATGCATCCTCGCGTTCACATCGCGCATGTCTCGTCGCCCGCAGGCATGGAGGCGGTCGCCAATTCGTCGTTCACCGCGGAGGTCGCGCCTCACCACCTGCTGCTCGACGCGACCATGCCGTTGAAGGCGAGGGGGAAAGTCAATCCGCCGCTGCGTGCGCCCGGAGACCGCGCTGCACTTTGGCGGGGATTCGTGGACGGTAGGATCGCCACGCTCGGCAGCGACCACGCTCCGCATACGGTGGAAGAGAAGGACGGGTCGTTCGAGTCTGCGCCCGCGGGAGTGCCGGGCGTAGAGACGATGGGGCCCCTCTCGGCAAGCCTCCTGGGGCTCGAGGCCGGCGCGATTGAGTTGGGGCATTTCGCGGATCTCGTCGTCGTGGACCCGAGGGAGGTGGTCGCGGTCCGTGCCAAGGATCTCCACAGCAAGTGCGGATGGACGCCGTTCGAAGGGTTCGAGGCGGTCTTCCCACAAGCGACCTATGTGCGCGGGGAATTGGCGGCAGAGGGCCGCACCCTCGTCGGGGAGAGGCTCGGCAAGCCCATCGCGAGCCGCTCTCCGGGATCGCCAGTCCCCGCGCTAGGCGAGGCCGGAGAACCTTCATAGACCGCTCGCGATGCCGCGGTCGTGAGCGTCCTTGGAGCCTTGACCGAGATCCTTCTTGGCGGTGTCCAGGCCTTCGGGTACGCGGGCGTTTTCATCGCCATGTTCGTGGAGGGGGTAATCACCCCAATCCCGAGCGAAATGATCCTCCCGTTCGCGGGGTACCTCGCCGCCAAGGGCGAGCTGAGCGCCCCGCTCGTCGTCCTCGTCGCGAGCCTGGCGGCGATGCTCGGCTCCGGGGGCGCGTACGGCCTGGGCCTGCGGCTCGGTCGGCCGTTCGTCCTCCGGTACGGGCGATACGTGTTCCTCGATGCGTCCGACTTGGACCGCGCGGAACGATGGTTCCAGCGTTACGGGAACGTCGGTGTGTTCCTCGCGAACTGCGTGCCCGGGGCCCGCTCGATCGTCGCCTATCCCGCAGGCGCGGCCCGCATGCGAGCGGCACCATTCCTCGTCGCGACGTTCGGCGGCGCGCTCGTCTGGAACTCCGTCCTCGTGGCGGCGGGCTGGTACCTGCTCGACGGATGGCGGTGGCTCGTCGACACCTTCGAGTACATCGACCTCGTGGCGGTCGTCGCGATTGTTACGGGAATCGGCGTGTACGTCTACCGAAACAAGCGCCGAGCGGGCGCCCGCGCCGTGACCCCGCGGACCGAGTGACGCATCACGCGTTGTTCGCAGGACCGGCGGCGGGGAAGTACTGGACGTGGCGGCCGCGCCGTTCCTCTCGGACGAGACCGCGTTCCGCGAGCCGGCCGATTTGGTAGTTCACGGTGGACGCCCGCAGGCCCATCATCCGCGCGAGCTCTTTATGCGTGATCCCCGGAAGGTCGCGGACCGCGTGCGTGATCCGGATCTGAACCTCGGACAGTGTTCCGCCGTTCGTCTCGGGCGGCGGGACGCCCTTCGGATAGAACCGCTTGTACACGTGGTCGGTGCGCGCGGACACGAGGCCGGTCCGCTCGAGCACGCCGAGGTGGTACGTGACCGTCCCGGCGCCGAGCTCGAGGGCCCGGCAGATGCTGTTGAAGTGGTCCCCCGGATTCATCTCGAGATATTGGTACACGCGGCCTCGCGTGTAGTCGTCGAGCACCTCGTGCTTCCCGATTCGCGAGAACAACGGCACCGCCATCGCGAGGAGTGCAACCTTGATCGGCTCGAGCCCGAGGAGCCCGCCTCCAATCCCGATCAGGAGCACGGAACCGAGGACCAAGAGCCAGGGGAAGGCGACGGGGACGATGGCGGTCGTCAGCGGCAAGGTGACGGCGACCGGGGCGTTCGCCGCGACCGTGATCGTTCCTGCCGCCTCGCCGGAAGTCGCGCGGAGCGTGTAGGGACCGTACTCCATCGCCGACGAATGGGTGCGAGTTCGCTGGAGGAGCGTCAGGGTCGCGCGCCCGTCCGCATCCGTCGTCTCCGTCGCCGCCAACCGGTCGTCCCGGTCGTATGCGAACACGTGGGCGTCCCGAACCGGTCCGCTATTCAGGACGGTCGTCACCTGCACCGTCCAAGACTCCGAAAGCGAGGAGGTCCCGCCAAGATCGAGGGACATGAATGTGCTGTCGGTCGCCGAGACGACCCCGTCGCTCACCGCGAGTTCGCGAAGCATTGACCGCAAGATTGTGACCGCGCCTCCATGGACGATGTTGCCCGTCATCGCGGCGCCGTTCGCGCCATCGAGACGGACGGCAACACCACCATCCGCTACGATGTCGTTCCCCGCCAACCGGCCCGTGAATCCGGAGCACAGGACGCCGACGGCCCCGCCAGTCACGGTGTTCGCCGAGATCGTCGTCGAGGCGTCGGTGCACATGACCGCGAACGTGTTGCCCGTGAACGTGTTGGCGGTGACGTTGCCCGCCGCGCCGACGACCTCCACGGCGATGAAGTTGTCCTGGAACCTGTTCGCGCTCACGTTGAGGTCCGAGCCCTCGATGAGGAGCGCCCGCCCGTTGTTCCGGAACGTGTTGTTCGTGAGCCGGAGCGCGGGACCGTTCGTGACCTGAACGGCGATGTCGTTGTTCCACAGCACGTTCCCGTCGAATTCGAACGGGGCCAAGGGCTCGTTCGGGTCATACCAGTACGCGATGTGGTTATCGTGGAACTGGTTCCAGTTGAAGCAGTTCCGCAGCGAGGAGTCGTAATCCTTCGCCCCGTACACGGTGTTCCACGCGATTGTGTTCCACCGGACCGCGTCGTTGTGGACGTGGTCCGTCACAACCCCGTACTGGCCCGTCGTGATCAGGTTCCACGCGGTGAACGCGTCGTGCGTCCGGTTGAAGTAGATTCCGTACGAATAGTTCCGGATGAGGTTGTAGACGATCTTCGTGTCGTTCGCTTGGTCGACGTAGATGTCGTACTTCCCCTCCTGGATCGTCATGTTGCTAAGTTCGACGTTGTTGGCGGTGACGAGGAACACGATTCCGTCGCCGCCGCCATCGACGAAAATCGTGTATCGGTTGAGGCCGAGGATCCGAACCTCCTTGTTCACGAGGACGTGCTCGGGATATGTGCCTGGATAGACGATGACAAGCGAGCCGTCCGTCGTGTTCTCGATTGCGGCGTTGAACGTCGTGTAGCACGGCGTGTTCCCGCCGCACACGCCGTCATCGTCCACGTAGACGGTCGGACGCGCGAGGATTGTGAGGTTTCCGGTCTGGTTCGAGACGGTGTTGTACGTCGCGGTGACGATGCACTTGCCTGCTAATAGGCCGGTGAACGTCGTCGACGTTCCTGGCGTTGTCACCTTGCACGCGGTCGTGTTCACGTTCCAAGTCGCGTACGCTTCGCCCGCGTAGCTCCCGTTCGCGTCGTATCCCGCCGCGTAGAAGACGTCCGTGTCTCCCTGGTAGTACGTCCGGTCGAGGACGACGTTGCCGCCGCCGTTCGGGGCGTCGCGGATCACGATCGAGGCAATCGGGGCTTGGAGGACCGTGAGCGGACCCGTCGTGTTCGCGACGTATCCCTGCGTCCCGTTGTTATTGTTGTTGCAGCCGCCGTAGGCGGGGTTCCGGGCGCAGTACACGTGGACGTGGAGCGTCCCCGGCTGCGGGCCGGCCGTGAACGTGGTGCTCGAGACGTTGACCTTCGGGTTCACGCTTCCGGAGTTCAGGTTGTCGGACCACCAGTATGCGTGGACGGGTCCGATGTACCCCGAGGTCGTGTTGTAGCCGACGGAGTAGAACGTGTCGTTGTCGCCGATCAGGTACGTCCCGTTCGCGACCCACGTCCCGTTCGCGGATGGGTCCCGCTGAATGATGATATAATCCACGCCGGGACCGGGGGCGCGCACCGGCGGCGCGAGGTTGAGTGCGAGCAGGGCCAGCACCGCCAAACCCACGACGAGCACGAAACGCGCGAACGCCTTCATGACGAAGTTCCTCCGACGACCCCTCGGGCGGTCGATGGGACCCCGTCGATAAGCCGATTGTGGAACACCTTCGAAGTGAGCGCGCCGTTCATCCTGCTTCTCGTCCAAGGAGCGAGGCACGCGGATGTAGATCCGGCTCCTTCAACAGCAGAAGACCTCCTGCAGAGATCCCAATCAGGCTCACGGCGATCACCAAGAACGCGGCCGCGCCGAGCACGACGGTCAGCGTGCCGCCGAGGATGGGACCGACGATGAGGCCCGAGCCGAAGACGACGGAATAGACCCCGAACGTCGTCCCCGAGACATCGCGATGCGCGATGTCGCCGAGGTATGCGAGCGCCGCCGGGGGGAACGCCCCGGCCCCCGCCGATAGAAAGACGATGAGCGGCCATCGGGACGCGAGCTGAGGCACGTCGATCCCGCCTGTCGACCGTTCCGCCAGCGAGAGGAGAATCGCGAGGCCCCCGAAGCAGAGGAGGCCGACGGCCATGAACGGCTTGCGGAGGCGCGCCCGATCCGACATCCGGCTGGCGGCAATCATCGCGAGGATCAGTGGACCGCCGAGTGAGGCGGCAATCAGAATCTCCGGGTCCGACCCGACGGGGGGGCCGCCGCGACCGATGAAGAGCTGTTCCGCGAAGCTAATCGCATATCCGTACAAGGCGAGCACCGGGATGTACACGGGGAGCAGCCGCACGATGGCGGGGTCGCGGATCACAGACCGTAGGAGGTCCCACGTGCTGCGTTCTGGTTCCGGCGTGAACGGCGTCTCCCGCACGACGACCAGGACGATCCCAACGGAAGCGAGGACGCCGACGCCGCCAACGGCGAGGATCGCGGTCGGGGCGACGCCCCACACGACGAGGGCGAAGAATCCGGCGCCGAACCCGCCCGCGAAGCCCGCGAACGTCACGATGTCGAAGAGCGCCATCCGCTGCGCGCGATTCGTGCGCCCGCTGAGATCGTTCACCATCGTGAGGGTGGACGAAACCTTCGCGGCGGCGCCCATCCCGAACAGGACGAACATCCCCGCCACAAGGTAGGGAGCGAGCGGGCCCGGGGTGCCGAACCCGATCGCGGGGATGAAGAGGAAGACGGCCGCCGCCGTGATTGCGTGCGCGAACACGAGCGTCCGCTTCCGTCCGATCCGGTCGCACCGTGCGCCGTAATATCCAACGGTCAGGACCTCGGCGAGCGGGAAGACCGTGAACAGGAGGCCCTTCCAGAACGCGTCCCTCGGATCCGGATAGAGGACGTGTTGCATCACCGCGACGCCAGCGAACGCCGCGGACCGCATGACGAGGGTGGCGAGATAGAGGGCGAAGAGGTTGAGCCGGGGGCCCGGCGGATGCGCGGCGGAGTTGGCGGGGATGACCCCGGCACCCCCGTGGGCCACTTCAAACATCGCCCGCGAATCGCAACATCCGGGCGGCGCCCCCGCAACGCTGAAGTACGTTCAAAGGACCGTTCCACAGGACGTAAGTACCGGGAGTTCCCTGCGCACCCGAGGTGGTGGAGGATTGGCGGGGCCGCCGGTAGGCGGGCCGAGGCGCCGGGAACGCCGGCAGACTCGCCTGCGTCGGGTTTTCGTCCGTATCGCGTGCGCCTGGATCCTCGGTTCCCTTCTCCTCGGAGTCCTTCCCTTCCGTGTCTCGGCCACGGTCCTCGGGGACGGGGGCTTTGACTCGGGAAACCTCGCCGGGCCGGACCTTCCGCCGATGGCCTACTCGTTCGGCGGATGGGAGCGACGGGACACGAACGGATGGCTCGCGACGTCCCCGAATCCGGTTCACAGCGCGCCCTACTCGGCCGCCGTCGACACGATGACCTCGTCCATCGGCTCTTTCATTATCCAGGACTTCAACGCATCGTGGACGAGCTTTCGCTGGTCCTTCTGGGTCTACCCCGCCCAAGGGGCGGAAGGGGCGGCCGTCGCCTTCAATTGGGATCGAGGCTTGACGGGCTCGCGACAGACCGCCACGGCGATCGGGATGAGTTCCGGTAGGGCGACGTCGGTCGCTGCGTGGGACGGAAGCGCCACGCTCGCGCCAATCTCCTTCGGCATGTGGCACCGGATCGACGTCCTTGCGGACGGATGCGCTCGGCGCCAAGACTTCTGGCTGGACGGAACCTGGTGGGGGTCCGCCCAGCCGAGCCCGAGCCTTTCCCTCCCGTCCGGACTCGGGACGGTCGCCTTCGGGGACGGGACGTATACCGCGAGCCACGGCGAATTCTATTGGGACGACTTCACGCTGGCACCGTACAACTGTGGGTTCCTCCCCGATCTGGCAATCCCGGATGGGGGCATGAGCGCTACACCGTCGTCACCCCCTCCTGGGGAATCGGTCTTCTTGGTCGCCATCGTTTGGAACCTCGGCAACGCCTCGGCTTCGAACGCCACGGTCGCGTTCTTCTTCGATTCGAACGGGAACCGCGGTCCGGACCCCGGCGAGACGTTCGCCACGCAGGTCGTCCCCAACCTCGACCCCGGGATGGGCACAACTCTGGCCACAACATGGAGAGCATCCGGCGTCGGCCCCCATTCCCTCTGCGCCTACGCGGATCCTGCGGACACGATCGTCGAGCGAGACGAGACGAACAACGTCGGCTGCACCGAGGTCGACGTCCTCTCGAGCCCGCCCGACTACACCCCCGCCAATACCGTCCCCTCGAATACAGTCGTCGCCGGGATGTCGAAGGCCGTGCGCCTGACCCTCGACGTCCGGAACGTCGGCGGTTCCGCACCCAACGCGTCCACGGAAATCGCGTTCTTCAACGGGACCGCGCCGTCGCCGCCCTTCGCGACCGTGGCGGTCTCGCCTGTCGCGCCGGACGGGACCGCGGGGCCATTCAGCGCCACATGGGCCTCTCCCTCCACGCCCGGCTTGTACGCCGTCACGGCGTTCGTTGACGCCGCCAATCAGGTCGCGGAATCGAACGAAACGAACAACGCGTACACATGGACGATCGACGTCGTGGCGGGTCCCGCCACGAGCCTGGTCGTGGGATCCCCGAACTACACGGCGGGCTCCACGTACATCTCGTCCCGAACGGTCCTCTCGTTCTCCATTCAAGACCCTGGCCAGACGGGCATTCGGAGGACGATGTACCACGTGGATCGCGAATGGTGGGGGAACTTTACCGCGACGGGCCCCTTCCAACTCTATGCGGAGGGCGGGCGCCTCCTCGAGTGGCATAGCGAGGACCGCGCCGGCAACGTCGAGCCGTCGAGGGCGGCGACCTTGATCGTTGACAACACGCCGCCGAGGACGACCGTCTCCCCGGCCACGGGGCCCTTCTCCCCGGATACGGTGTTCAGGCTCGCCGCGACGGACACCGCCAGCGGTGTGGCGGGGACGGAATACCGAATCGACCAGGGCCCTTGGGTGGCCTACGACTCGGGGTTCCGCGTGTCTTCCGGCGAGCACCGGATCGATTTCCGATCCGTTGACCACGTCGGAAACCGCGAGAGCGAAGGGACGATCTACGTCGCCTCTGCGACGTCCCCGCTCAACGCGAGCGTCAACTGGAAGCCATTCGTGGCGGCGTTCTTCGCGTTCTTCTTGGCAGGATCCGGAGCCTTGGCGGCGCGTCTTGCGCCGATGGTGGGACGCTCGGGGAAACCGTCCGCCGTCGCCGCCTTCGCTGCGGTTGCCCTGCCCTTTGTGATCGCGGAAATCGCGACGGGCGTCGTGTCGTTCTACACCGGCCTGCTCTCGATTCCGCCGATTCTCGGATGGGGGACGGGAGTCGACCTCACCATCCTGATCACGGGCTTCGTGACGTCCTTGATCCGAGTGCGGTCCCGCCGGTACTGGCCAGCGGGCACCCTCGCTGCTCCACCCGAAGCGTTATAGGTCGATTCCGATTGCCCCGGAATCGGACGGGGAGAGGGCTGGCGCTCGACACCGGGGACGTCGCGTGGGTCATCGCCGCAACGGCGCTCGTCATGATCATGACGCCCGCACTCGGCTTCTTTTACGGAGGCCTCGTCCGTCGCAAGAACTTGGTCTCGACGATCGTTCAGTGCCTCGCGATCTTCGCGGTCGTGAGCCTCGTCTGGGCCCTTTGGGGCTACTCGCTCGCCCTCGGGCCGTCCGTCCTTGGCGGGTTCGTCGGGGACTTCTCGAACGTGGCGCTCAACAACGTCGGATACCTCCCGAACCCGGGTTACTCGAACACGATCCCCGAGCTCCTCTATTTCGCGTTCCAGCTGAAATTCGCGGCAATCACGCCCGCGCTGATCATCGGCGCGTTCGCAGAACGGATTCGGTTCAAGTCCATGTTGATCTTCATCGTCCTCTGGACGACGCTCATTTACGCGCCGATCGCGCACTGGAATTGGGCAATCGGGGGATGGCTCAAGTCCCTCGGCGTCGTCGACTTCGCGGGCGGGCTCGTCGTCCACACCGCCGCGGGAGTCTCTGCGGTGGCCGCGGCGCTCGTCATCGGTCGCCGCCAAGGGGTCGAGCACCTCGACGCGCGGCCGAACAACGTCCCCTACGTCATCCTCGGCGCGTCCATCCTCTGGTTCGGCTGGTTCGGATTCAACGCGGGGAGCGCACTCGCGGCGAACGAATTGGCGGTGAACGCGCTCGTCGTCACGAACCTCGCGGCCGCCGCGGCGGGGGTGAGCTGGATGCTCACGGACTGGCTCCGAAAGGGGAAACCGTCGGCGGTCGGCCTCTCTGTCGGCGCCGTGTGCGGCCTCGTGGCGATCACGCCGGCCTCGGGGTACGTGGGCCCGATGCCCTCGATCATCATCGGCCTCGTCGCCGGCGTCCTGTGCAACCTGGTCGCGAGTTGGCGGGGACGGACCAAGCTCGACGACTCCCTCGACGTTTTCGCCTGTCATGGCGCCGGCGGGATCTGGGGGACGATCGCAACCGGGTTGTTTGCGTCGACGCTCGTGAACCCCGCAGGCCCGAACGGCCTCGTCTACGGAAACCCCGGCCTCGTCGGCGTCCAGCTCTTGGCGGTGGGAGTCGTCGTCGCCTTCGCCTTCGTCGGCTCGTACGCCCTGCTCCGCGTTGTGAACATCTTCTCGCCCATCCGGGTCACGCCCGGAGAGGAAGACGCGGGGCTCGACGTCTCGCAGCACGGCGAGGAAGCGTACGTCCCGGAGACGACCGAAGGCGCTCCACGGGACTGAAAATCTGCGAGCAAGTGTCAGCGCGGTACGACTCACTTGAACGCGTTCTCGGGAGCCTCGCCGACGCCGACTTGGACCTGGGCGTGGCGGAGGCGGAACGAGTCGAGCCCGAGGATGCCGGGATTGTTGTGAATCTCGAGTCGCGTGATGTATTGCGACGTCGTCGGGATGAACGTCACCGAGATCTTGTACACGACGAGCGCCCCGATGCGCGCGGTGAAGCTTTGGTCGAGGGGCGTGAACACGTACGTGCCACCCAGCCTGAGGGACGAGGCGAGGGTGCTGTTCAGGAACTGGTACCACGCGAGGCCGTAGGCGGAGGTGTGATTCGCCCAGATCACCGCGTTCGCCGGGAAGCGGTCGTAGGTCTGGAGGTCCGTCGCGAACAGGCGGGTGTTCACGACCTCCGTGCTCGTCCCACTCACGGCGCTCCGCCCGTAGAGGGAGATCAAGTCCATCCGGATCTTCATCGAATTGTTCGACTCCGTGACCAGGAACGTCGGGGGCGCGCGCACGACCTGCCCGTCCTGCTGGGATCGGATGACCGCACCGTTCTCGTAGGCAATCACTTGCTGGGGGAAGTATCGGTTTTTCACGTTCAGGACAACGGTGCCGTTCGAGAGTTCGCGCACGCGCGTCCGGATGTCGCTACCCGAGGGAGTGTGGATGAAGTAGTCGAACGTCACGGTGAACGGCCCGGCATCGGGATCCGAGGCGACCGTGCCCAAGGTCGGGGAGCCGAACAGGGGAACGCCGTCCATCCCGAGGGTGACCGCGGAGGCGGCGGTCACGGGCACGTAGTCGCTCCCGGAGGCCTGGGCCGCGAGGTCCTGGAGGTCGATGGATCCCTTCATGCCGGCCATCTGGCCGAGGGCGACGTTCATGTGCGCCGCCTCCGAGTCCTTCGACCAGACCGGGACCCACTGGTTCACGATCACGCTGAGAAACGTGAGGAAGACGAGGAGTGCCATGAGCGTCCCGACGGTCGACGCGACCCCTTCACGATCGGAACGCAGGCGGCGAGGGAGACGCATGGCACCACCGTGGGAGAACCCTTCGGGGTCTCCCGGGCGCGTCGCATCCCGGCTCGCGATATTTATACGTGCCGCGCTGAAACTCGTCCGTGAAAACAACGCGGGCGATCGTCGCGGGGGAGGCGCGCTATCACGGATGGTAGCCGGCCCGAACCCATTATATAGCGTCCCGAGGGGTGCGCCGCCGTCTTCTCGCCGGAAGGAGATCCCGCGATGATGAAGAAGAAGTGGCGCAAGGACGAACGGGGCGTTTCCGAGGTCGTCGGGACGATCCTGATCCTCGCGATGACGGTCGTCCTGTTCGCCTCGATCATTCTGTGGGTGTCCAGCATTCCGACGCCCGCGGCGCAGACCCGTCTCGACATGTTTGGCCAGATGGAGCCGATCTACAATCCGCTCGGGGTCGAGGTCGGCGTGAACATCACCGCCGTCCATCAGGGCGGCGAGGCGCTCCAGCCGTTCCGGACGGTCATCTACGTGACGTCCCAGCGGGGCGCGATCTCGCAGACGGACGCGGTCCTCCTGCATTTGTATAACGGCTTCCTCGCGACGCCGAGCGGACTCCTCGACGGGTCGAACAGCGTCTGGGACATCGGCGAGCGATGGGCATACAAGAATTACGCGTACCGGTCGACGGACACGATCACGATCACCGTGGTCGACACCTCAAAGAGCACCGTCGTGTGGAACGCCTTGATGACGCCGCCGCCAGGAACGCGGCCGCCCGTCTTCGTCGACAAGTGGGCGGACGGGATCCTGACGACGGACGCGGTCGACCCGGTCCAGGCGACCCTCGGATTCTACCTGTTCGCGCGGGTCGCGGACCCGGACAACGACCTCAACCCCGCATCCGTGTACGCGACGCTGACCCCCTGGTACGGCTCGGGGACCCCGTGCCAGCTGCCCCTGCAGATGCGCGACGACGGCGCGTTCCCGGACCGCGTGGCCAACGACGGGGTGTTCACCCTCGGCGGGAACTTCTGCACGAACCGACCCTATCCCGCGCTGTCGTGGTCGGGCTCGATCGTGCTGATGAACGCCACGGACCGGCAGGGTCACCAGACGACGACCCGGTTCGTCCTGAACGTAGTGCCGCCAACGACGGGCGGCGGCGGCAACCAGCAGACGATCCCGAGCGCCCTCTGGCAGTACATCGGCTACATCCAGATCCGGACGGGCGAGGTGTGGGTGTCCGGCCTGAACGACCCGTACAACACGACGGCGACGTACCAGCCGTATCGGGTCACCGCGGGTACGCTCAATGGGAATGGCGGGGCGCTGTTCCACTTCCGGATGGCGAACCACGGCAACACCACGATCTTCCTTGACGGGTGGACGGCGGCCGTGTTCACGAGCGCCTCGCGGGCGGCCGTGAAGCCGATCTACATCGCCAAGCCGGTGAACCCGATCATCCCCGCGAACGCGGGCGGCATCGGCGCGTATCCGGGAATCGCGACGAACCCGAACGACTTCCAGTACGCGCAGGCCTTCGACATCGATCCCACGAACCAGGAGAAGGGCGGCAGCCCGATCGTGGTTCTGGCGGCGGCCCAGTCTCCCTTCCGGAACGACTGGCCCAACAACTTCCGGTCGGAGACCCTGTTCATCAGCCTGCTCGTCTCGGGGATGGCGGGGCCCGGGAACTACACGTATTCCATGCTCGTCGGCGGCGGGTCGAATCCGCTCGCATGCACGGGGCTCGGTCCGGCGTACAACCCAATCCGGCACCTGAATGATGCGATCGTAGCGTGCCGGAGCAGCTGGTACGCGCAAGTCATCCCGTTCATCGGAATGGTCGTGTACTAGGGCGGCGGATCGGCGCCACACACTTCTCCTAGCCATCAAAGGTTGGCCGCAATCGACGCCCATTGGACTTTTGGGACGGGTGCGTCTAACACCGCCGAGGGAAATTTCGACTTCGAGATGAACAACGGCCAAGGCCCAAACCGAAGGCCCCGCAAACAAAGGGATCTCGCCTCATGCCTCGCGAATCGCTTCCTGTACATCATCGCGGGGAGCCATACATGGAGACACGTGGCGGGCCTACGGTCACAATGGGACGCCTGGACAGCTCGAGAGTGTGACTTGATCCACTCCATGGACAAATCGAGAACCGGATCTTCCATGGCCAAGAAGGAGCGACGAGATCGTTGAGACAACACGACCAACCGTCCCGCCTGAGCACATCCCCGCCGGGGCTCCCCGCCCCCGCACAACCGGGGCGACGGAACCCCGCGGCGGCCGTTCTCTTTGTCAGTCCGTGGCCGCAAAGATCCCCGCCAATGAGGCGGGGTTTCGGTTCGCAGATTTACATCGCGTACCCGGAGATTTGTTCCAAGTAGACACGGGTACGGGACCTTCGGACCGTGCGAGGGGGTCTTGAAGGGGTCCGGGGGCCCTCCGGGACACGGATTTGCGAGACCTAGACGCGGGTACGGAGTCCGTGAGCACAGGTAGACGAGTTGTCGACGCATCTCGGAGGGGGAAATCCTAGGCGGGAGGGCCGTACCCGTGGGTACGGGTCGCGTACCCGCGTCTAGATGTTCCGTACCTGCGGGTAGGCGGTCTACATCGGTGGTTTGGCGGCTCCCATATCCTTTGGGCCTTGTTCCTGGCCATGATGCCAAAGGACCCGGCGGCTACGAACCCAGCGAATACCCTCGCGTTCCTCTCGCAATTCGACCAAGACTACGGGCGTCCCGTTTACCTCTTCGGCTTGTTCGAGGTCTGGGGAGGCCAGATTGTTGGTGCCCTCTCCGTGTGGGACAAGGCCCCGGGCGCTGAGGACTTTGCCGTCCTTGCTGCCATTCTCTGGGGCATGTTCGTGTTTCTTGTGGACTCCATCGCAGAGGGCACGGAGGGGCATAGCGTAGGCGCTTGTGCGCTCGGCGTTCTTTGGTCTAACCGCCTACGGAATCGGCATTACGCTCTCGATGCAGGCGGTCCCTAAGTTCCCAAAAGATCGGGGGCCCCGGTTCACGATTACCTATGGGCTTCTGACAATCAGTCTTTTGTTGTTGGCCGGTTTATCGTTCGGAGCCGACTCGGGTTATGTCCTCAACCACGGTGGATGAAAGCATGTCGGAAGACCGCCAGCCCTTCGAGCATCACCGGAATCCGTTTGCCCCTTATTTCCTCGTCATCGTGACTGCTGGGGCAATCCCGATTGGGCTACTCGGAGCAGTTCTCTTTGGGGTGCCCCGGTACTTCGGCTGGATCGCGACGGGAGCCCTATTACTCCTCCTCTTCGTGGCGGCCTATGTGGGTTGGTCGTTCTTCCTTTTCCTAAGCGTCGACATTTGGCCCGGGCAAGTCGTGCTTCGCTCCCCCTTTCGACGGATCCATATTGTGACGTCGGAGATCGATCGCGTCGAACTTAATCCTCCCGTGTATTCGTTAAGCATGGACATGC
>VBMQ01000124.1:0-2008 GCA_005878375.1 Methanobacteriota archaeon
CCCATAGTCCCTCTCCCCGGACACGTTCGGCACGCCGGACATCCACGCCACTGGCAAGCCCAAATTGAGCGCGATTACGACCACCTAGTCGAGACGCCGCGCCAGTCCTTGGCGCCCCATCTCCACCCGTGAAGTTTATGTCGACCCCGCGGTTGCCCGTGCTGGGGAGCCCGGAAGGGCTGAGAGTATCCCGGATGAGGGATAGACCCTTGGAACCTGATCCCGGTCATGCGGGCGTAGGGAACACGAGGCGCTTTTCAGCCCGGGGACCCTGAGGAGTCTCCGGACCATGGGAACGAAGTACCCGATGGGCAAGGTCAGCCGGCAATTCTTCGAGACCGTGATCGCCCGCCGGCTCGGAACGAAGCGGAAGGACGTGGCCGTCGGTCCCGCCAACGGCGTCGACGTCGGCGTCGTCCGCCTTCCGGACGGCCGCGCGCTCGTCTCGACGACGGACCCGATCTACATCGTGCCGCCGTACGGATGGGAGCGGGCGGCCTGGTTCGCGTTCCACATCCTCGCGAGCGACCTGACGACCTCGGGCGTCGCGCCCCAGTACGTGACGATGGACTGGAACCTCCCGATGGATATCGAGGACGAACAGATCGAGACGATGTTGACGGTCATCGACCGGGAGTGCCGCCGATACGGAGCGAGCGTCGTGACGGGCCACACGGGACGGTACGAGGGGTGCGCGTACCCGATGGTCGGCGGCGCGACGTTCTTGGCGGTGGCGCCGAAGGACGGATGGGTCACCGCGGACATGGCGCGGCCGGGGAACCGCCTCCTCGTGACGAAGACCGCGGCGCTCGAGGCGACCGCGATCCTCGCGAACACGTTCCCCGCGATCGTCGACCGCCATCTGTCGGCGGACCGGGCCCGACGGGCGAAGGCGTTGTTCGACTCGATGAGCACGGTCGAGGACGCGCTCGCCGCCGCGAAGGTCGGGCTCCGCGGCGAGGGCGTGTGGGCGATGCACGACGCGACGGAGGGCGGCGTCCGGAACGCGGTGTGGGAGATGGCGCAGGCCTCGGGCCTCGGCGTTGACGTCAACCTCGCGGACGTCCCCGTCGACCCCGCCGTCGCGGACGCGTGCGCCGTCTTTGGGATCGACCCGCTCGATGCAATCTCCGAGGGAACGCTCCTGATCGCCGCACACCCGGCAACATCGGAGGACATCGTCGCGAACCTCAAGCGCAAGGGGATTTTGGCGGTGGACATCGGCGCCTTTACGAAGCGGGGCGGGCCGTGCCGCGACGGCGGTCGCCCGTTCCGGCCCGCGGACCGGGACCCGTTCTGGATTGCGTTCAGCCGCGCGTTCTCCGGGGAGATCGCCTGACGAAATGGCGCGGGCTCGCGGGACTGTATCTCGTGACGGCGCCCGTCCGACCGATTCAGCGTCTGGCGGGAATCGTTGCCGCCGCGATCGAAGGGGGCGCCTCCGTCGTCCAGTTCCGGGAGAAGGTCGCGGCCAGCGATCGCCTCGCAGCGGCGCAAGCGGTCGGAGACGTTTGCCGCGCGCGACGCGTCCCGTTCCTCGTGAACGACGACCCGAATCTCGCCCGCGAGCTCCACGCGGACGGGGTGCACGTCGGCCGTGGGGACACGCCGCCAGGCGAGGCTCGGGGAATCCTCGGACCGGATCGAATCCTCGGCGTGACCGTCTACGGCAAGGCGGGCGAGGAACGCGCGGCCCAGGCGGCCGGGGCGGACTACTTGGCGGTGGGACCCTTCTTCCCAAGTCCGACGAAACCGGACGAACCGGTCCTCTCTTTGGCGGTGCTGGACGACGTCATCTCCCGGTCCCGTCTTCCCGTGTTCGCGATTGGCGGCATCACCGCCAAACGCGCGGGGGAGATCGCGCGCCACGGCGCGACGGGCGTCGCGGTGATCTCGGCGATCATGGAGTCGCAAGACCCGAAACGCTCCGCTCGTGAAATCCTCGGCGCGTTCGAAGCGGGTCTCTCCGCCCGTTAGTCGCGCGAGCCTTCACTTGTACTTCTTCAGC
>VBMQ01000124.1:2111-2676 GCA_005878375.1 Methanobacteriota archaeon
TGTACGTGTGCGTGTGCTTCGTGCCCTTCATCGGTCCGTCGAGGGTCTCGAGCGTGAAGCCCTTCGGCGGGTTCATCGTCATCACGAGCGTCTCCGTCCGCCACGTCTTCCCGTCGGCGTTCAGGGTCTTCGCCTTGAACGTCATCGCGTTCCCCTTCTCGTTCACCGGCGCGCCGAGCTGGATCGCCCGATGCTGGTGGCTCGGGGCGTCGCCGATGTACTTCCACACCTTCTCGATCGGAGCGTCGAACACTCCCTCGTCATGTACGCGGACCATCTCAATCCCCCGTGTGCGCGGGGAGGGCGGCGGCCCTCGATAAGCCTATGCCCGGGGAGCACCGGCATTCCAGTGGAAGTGAACGTGTCTAGAGTTCGAGGACCGCGCTCACAGTCCGGGCCCCGACCTGGTGGAAGCCCATCCGGTCGTACAGGCGGATAGCGGGGTCGTTGCCGAGGGTGACGTAGAGGGAGAGGCGGTCGTGGCCGAGGTCGACCAGGGCATTCTCCGTGGCGGTGAGGAGCGCACGCGCGAGGCCTTGGCCTCGGCGGTCCTTGCGGACGCCAA
>VBMQ01000124.1:2708-5828 GCA_005878375.1 Methanobacteriota archaeon
CGGCGTCGTCCGGGGGCAGCCAGGAGGCGAGCGGGGCATACGTCCCGGACTCTCCCTTCCAGATCGAAGTCACGTAGTCCCGCCACTCCGCGGCCGTGCCGACATGCATCCCGAACGCCTGCTCGATGTGGCCCTCGTAGACGCCGTTCAGGAATACCGCCACATCGTCCACGTCCGTCGCCTCGGGGTGCGCCAACGGGATCGCCGGCTTCTCACCCTTCGCAATCGCGGCCTCCATCCGCATCCGCGAGAAGGTCTCTCGGAACCCGAGCTTCGAGAACGGCTCGGTGTAGGAGTCGTCGTAGCTCGCGAGGACCTTGCTCGCGCCGTTCGCGATGATCGGCTCCGTCGCCGCCAGGATCGCGTCGCGCGCCCAGCCCCGCGCGGACGGCACGAGGGAGAAGAACGAGAGTGCATTCGAGGGCGCGCCCGGCTCCGAGCCCGCGATGCGTACGGTGCCGACGACCTCTCCGTTCTCCTTGAACGCGAAGTACGTCTGCTGGTCCTCCGGCGGCTGTTTGAGGTATCGCTCGTAGTAGGTGACGAAGTTGGCGGATGGCAGGTCAGACCGCCCCGCCACGTACGCCTTCCAGTACGCGTCCGCCTCGGAGGATTCGAGGGGGACGAGCTCCAAGCCCGGCATCCGGAGTTCAAATCAATGATGGCGTATGAAGACTTCGGGTCCTCCTCACAGCTCCCGCGGGGACACTTCGCACCAGCGTTTGCGAAGGAGGACACGCCACGGCAACCTATTTACTCGCAAGTCGCATCGCCGCCCCGGGTGGTCGGCATGGGGGAGAGGACACACATTTCGACGGCAGATGCGCGGTCGGGCCGCGAGAGCCCCGCGAGTGTGACGTCGGTGCGCGTCGGATCGCAACCGCAAGGGGCTCTCCAAGCGGGGTCTGACCAGATCGCTTGGCTGCGCCAGTTCGGGTCCGCGATTCCCGCCGATGACGAAAGCAGAGCGGTCGCCGTCGATGCGACGGGCGTCTACGTCGCCGGGGTGACGCGCGGGGCATTCCCGGGCCAGATGAATGCGGGGGGCCCCGAGGACATCTTCGTCGCGAAGTACGACCGGGCGGGCGGGGGTCTATGGAGCCGGCAATTCGGTTCGTCCGCGAGCGACAGGGCGCTGGCCATCGCCGTCGACGCGACCGGCGTCTACGTCGCGGGCTACACGCCCGGAACGCTCCCCGGGCAGACGAGCGCGGGAGGTGTGGACGCGTTTCTCGCAAAATACACGACCGACGGGGACCTCCTCTGAATCCTTCAGTTCGGTACGTCCGGCGACGACTACGTCGATTCGCTCGCCACGGGGTCCGGGGCCGTGTACGTCGCCGGCCATACTTCTGGCTCCTTCTGGGGGCAGACCAACCATGGCGGCTGGGACGCGTTCGTGCGCAAGTACGATCAGGCGGGCAACGAGGTGTGGACCCAGCAGTTCGGGACGCCCGCCTTTGACGCAGCCTACGCGGCCGCGGTCGACGAGTCGGGTGTGTACGTCGGCGGGAGCACGACGGGCGCCCTTGGCAGCCCCACGGGGACCGCACCTTCCACGCCGGACTCCTTCGCGGCGGTTGGCTCGGCGGTGTTCTTCACGGCGGACGACGGACTGGCCGGCGTAGAGCTCTGGAGGAGCGACGGGACGGCCGCGGGGACTGGCCTCGTGAGCGACATCAACCCGGGCGGAGGCTCCTATCCGACCCACTTAGCGTCCTTCGGATCGTCGGTCTTCTTCTCCGCGTACGAGCCGACCAGCGGTCGCGAGCTGTGGACGAGCGACGGCACGGCTGCGGGCACGGTCCTCGTGAAAGATATCTGGCCGGGCCCTTTCAATTCGGGGCCGACCCTACTGACGGATGACAAGGGCACTCTGTTCTTCATCGCGACGGATCCGACGTACGGCGCCGAGCTGTGGAAGAGCGATGGAACGACCGCGGGGACGGTCCTGGTGAAGGACATCAACCCGGGGATCGGCTCCATCTACCCGGGTCGGCTGGTCCCGATGGGATCGAATGTGTTGGAACGACCGCGGGGACGGTCCTCGTGAAGGCGATCGATCCCGATGGGGCATCCATCACCCGGATCGGCTCGACCCTCTTCTTCGCGGCGAACGACGGGACCTCGGGGTGGGAGGTGTGGAAGAGCGATGGAACGACCGCGGGGACCGTCCTCATCGCGGACATTTGTCCGGGCGCGTGTAGCTCCTCTCCCTGGCAGCTGGCCGCGGTCGGCTCGACCCTTTTCTTCGCGGCGAACGACGGAGTCACCGGTTGGGAGCTGTGGAAGAGCGATGGAACGGCCGCGGGGACGGTCTTCGTGAAGGACATCGACCCGGATCCTGCCGACTACGGCTCCATCAGTTTCTTGTATCCGCCTCCCGCCGCCGTCGGGTCTACCCTCTTCTTCGTTGCCAACGATGGGACAGACGGCATAGAACTCTGGGAGAGCGATGGCACGACGGCCGGGACGGTGATCGTGAAGGACATCTGTCCGGGCGGGTGTGACGCCTTCGATTACCTCAATCCCCCCGTCCCGCTCCTGACCGCGGTCGGGTCGACGCTCTTGTTCGTGGCCGGAGATCCGACGAGTGGCTCCGAGATGTGGAAGAGCGATGGCACGAATCTGGTCGGGCCTAGGCTCGGCCTTCCGCCCCTACGGCGGTGAGACCAGGGTCCTGAACGTCGCAATCAGCGCCTCCACGGTTTACTTCGGCGCTGACGACGGGACGGTCGGCTCGGAACTGTGGACGAGCGACGGCACGGCTGCGGGCACGGTCCTCGTGAAGGACATCAACGCGGGCGTGAGCAGCAACGGCGACGCCTTCCTCCGGAAGTACAGCCCGGATGGCAATGCCCTGTGGACCGCCCAGTTTGGCGTTTCGATCGGTGCCGCCATCCGTTCCCTCGCCACCTACTCCGGGGCCGTATACGCGGCGGGCAGCGAATACGGCGTGCTCGCAGGACAGAACGGCGCGGACGGCTTCGGCGCATTCGTCCGCAGCTACGATTCGACGGGCAGCGAGCAGTGGACGCACCAATTCGGATACTACGGCGTCGACATCGCATCCGGAGTTGCGGCCGACGCCTCGGGCGTCTACGTGACCGGATACACGTT
>VBMQ01000125.1 GCA_005878375.1 Methanobacteriota archaeon
TGTCCCTGAAACCCGACGTCTGCAATGGTCCCGCTGTCAATCTTCAGGTAGAGCGAGATGCGGTCTCCACACAACGGGTTCGTGCCGTCCGCGTGTCGATCCGCGGGATCAATCTTGTGGAAGTTGCGCGGGTTTTTGCTGTGGTCGAGGATAACTTCCTGATACAGCTCGCGCAGGTCGGGCATCACGTCCCCCGTCCGTCGTCCCCGCCAAATGCGGAGGGCCTCATAAGGCCTCCCTGACCGCATCCGCCTTCGGGAGCCGGGAGGCGAGCTGGATGCTCAGAATCGCGTGCATCGCCGCGACCTTGCGGTCTCCAGGTCGATCCCCCGCGACCGCAGGTAGAACACGGCATCGTCGTCGAGCTGGCCCGTCGTCGACCCGTGCCGGCACTTCACGTCGTTCGCGAGGATCTGGAGGCCGGGGATGCTGTCCACGAGGGCCTCCCGGGAAAGGAGCAGGTTCTTGTTCGTCTGCATCGCGTTCGTCTTCTGCGCGTCCTTGTGGACGACGATGTTGCCGTAGAAGACGCCCCGGGAGTGTCCGTCGAGGATCCCCTTGTACAGTTCACGGCTCGTGCACGCGGGCGCCGCGTGGTCGATGAGGGTATGAGAATCCATGTGCTGGGTCCCGTGCGTCGCGTATAGTCCGTACAGCGCGACCTCGGCCCCTTCCCCGCCAAACCACGTCTTCACGTCGTGGCGCACGAGGGCGCCGCCGAAGGAAAGGGAATTGTCGGACGCGACGCTGTTCCGATCCTGATGAATCTGGAGGGCACCGACGTGGAACGCCTTCTCGCTCTCCCGTTGGAGCTTGTAGTGGTCGAATCGCCCGGCGGGTCCCACGATCGCCTCCGTGACCGGATTCGTGAAGTACGCGCCCTCGTCGAGACCGACGTAGCTTTCCGTCACGGTGACAGAACACGGCGGGCGTCGGGTGAAAGGTGGACACGAAGAGGAGGTGTATCGGATGCTTGACCGCCGTGCCCTTTGGGACCTCGATGAATCCGCCATCCTGGAGGAAGGCCGTGTTCAGCGCGACGAACGGGTTCGCGTCGGGCTTCGCGTACCGCCCCAGGTATGGCTCGACGACTTTCGAGTCCCACGCCAGCACCTTCGCGAGGCTCCCGACGCGCACGCCGGGCGGCAGGTCCTTCAGGGTCGAGAGGCGGGCCGCGTAGTGGCCGTTCACAAAGACGAGTTCGCTCCCCTCGAACTGGGAGAACCGCGCCGGTCGGACGCGGTCGGGGGAGACGCCGTCTCCCCCGAGGCGGACCGCTGGGAGGAACGGCTGGCGCGCGATCGGTGCGACGTTCGTGTGCCTCCACATCTCCTCCTTGAGGGTCGGAAAGCCGACCTCGCGGAATCGCGCGAGGGCCCGGCGTCGCGTGTCCCGGACCCACTCCGGCTCGGAATGATAGAAGTCCTTCTCCAATGCGGCGAAGTCCGCAAGGTACTGCGCTCGGGGGTCCGCGTCCGACACCGCCATCCTCCGTCACCGCGCCGACGCCGCGCGAGGCTCGAAACTCGCATACCCCGTCTTCTCGAGCTCGAGCGCCAACTCGCGGCCGCCCGACTTGGCGATCCTTCCATCGACGAGCACGTGCACGAAGTCGGGGACGATGTAGTTCAGGATACGCTGGTAGTGCGTGACGACGACGATCGCGCGGTCCTTCGCTCGCATCGTGTTGACGCCGTTTGCGACGACCTTGAGCGCGTCGATGTCGAGCCCCGAGTCCGTCTCGTCCAGGATCGCGAGGCGCGGTTCGAGCACGGCCATCTGGAAAATCTCATTGCGCTTCTTCTCCCCGCCGGAGAATCCGTCGTTGAGGGAGCGGCTCAGGAACGACTCGTCGAGCCCCAGGAGCTTGACCTTGTCGTTCACGAGATCCATGAACTCCATCGCGTCCAACTCCTGCTCGTTCCGGTATCGCCGAATCGCGTTCAGCGCGGACTTCAGGAAGTACGCGTTCCCCACGCCCGGGATTTCCACCGGATATTGGAACGCGAGGAACACGCCTTCGCGAGCGCGGTTCTCCGGCTTCATCGCGAGGAGATCTTTTCCCTGATAGAGGGCGGAGCCGCCAATCGCCTCGTAGCTCGGGCGACCCGCCAAGACGTTCGCGAGCGTACTCTTGCCGGAGCCGTTCGGCCCCATGATCGCGTGGACCTCGCCCGCGTTCACGGTCAGGTCCACGCCCTTGAGGATTTCCTTCCCCGCCACGCTCGCCTTCAGGCCGCGCACTTCGAGCAATGCCATCGTCATCCTCCCGCCAACGCCGGCTACCCGACCGTTCCCTCGAGGGCGAGGCTCACCTGGATCAGCTTCTGGGCCTCGACCGCGAATTCCATCGGGAGATTGAGGAACACCTTTTTGCAGAAGCCGTTCACGATCATGTTCGTCGCGTCTTCGGGCGTGAGCCCCCGCTGTTGCGCGTAGAATAGCTGGTCGTCGCCGATCTTGGACGTCGACGCCTCGTGCTCGAGTTGCGCGGTGGGCTCGTTCACCTCGATGTACGGGAACGTGTGCGCGCCGCACTTGTCGCCGACGAGGAGGGAGTCGCATTGGGAGTAGTTCCGCGCGTTCGCGGCCCCCTTGAGGATCTTGACCTGCCCGCGGTACGTGTTTTGCCCGAATCCCGCGGAGATGCCCTTCGAGACGATCACGCTCTTCGTGTTCTTCCCGATGTGCGTCATCTTCGTGCCCGTGTCCGCCTGCTGGTAGTTGTTGCACACCGCCACGGAGTAAAACTCGCCCTGAGAGTCGTCGCCCTGCAGGATCACGGACGGATACTTCCACGTGATCGCGGAACCGGTCTCGACCTGGGTCCACGAGACCTTCGAGCGCGCGCCAAGGGCCTTCCCGCGCTTCGTCACGAAGTTGTAGATCCCGCCCTTCCCCTGCTTGTCGCCGGGGTACCAGTTCTGGATCGTGCTGTACTTGACCTCGCCGTCGTCATGCGCAATGAGCTCGACGACCGCCGCGTGGAGCTGGTGCTCGTCCCGCATCGGCGCGGTGCATCCCTCGAGATAGCTGACGTAAGCGCCCTTGTCCGCGATGATCAGCGTGCGCTCGAACTGTCCCGTCGCTGCGGCGTTGATGCGGAAGTACGTCGAGAGTTCCATCGGGCATCGCACGCCCGGCGGCACGTACGCGAACGATCCGTCGCTGAACACGGCACTGTTCAACGCCGCG
>VBMQ01000003.1 GCA_005878375.1 Methanobacteriota archaeon
CGCGTGGGACGGGACGTTCCCGAGGACGGAATCCATGCGGCGGTCCGGGATCCCAGGCGGCTCGCCTCCCTCATCGGAGATGCGGAATTGGCGGCATTCGTCTACGAGAGCGCGCAGAACGCGCGACGGTATCCGGCGGGGTTGTCGAAGCCGCCAAAGGGCGAGGCGTTTGCGCGTCGGACGTCACGTCTCCTCGACCGCATGGAGGCGTGGCGGTGAAGGCCGACGAACTTGCGGAGGCTGGCGGGCGGATCCTCGACGCGGTCGGAACCGCGATCGTGGGGAAACGGCCCGTGCTCGAGAAAATGCTCCTCGCGATCTTGTGCGACGGCCACGTCCTCATCGAGGATTACCCGGGGCTCGCGAAGACGCTCATGGCGAAGTCATTCGCGACTGCGCTCGGGTGCGGGTTCAAGCGCGTGCAGTTCACGCCCGACCTCCTGCCCGCAGACATCACCGGCACGTACATCTTCGACCGGAAAGCGAGCGAGTTCGTCCTTCGGAAGGGCCCCGTGTTCACGAACGTGCTGTTGGCGGACGAGATCAACCGTGCCCCGCCGAAGACGCAGGCCGCGTTGCTCGAGGCGATGCAGGAGCGCCAAACGACTCTGGAAGGAGAGACTCATCCTCTGCCGAGCCCGTTCGTCGTGTTCGCGACGCAGAACCCGATCGAATACGAGGGGACCTACCCGCTCCCCGAGGCCCAGATTGACCGCTTCCTGTTGCGGATCGACGTCGGCTATCCGACTCGGGAGCAGGAGAAGGAGGTCCTGGACCGGCGCCGCCAACGCGGGACGGACGAGGTCGAGATCACCGCGGTCGCGAACCCGAAGCAGGTGCTCGCAATGCAGGGGGCAGTCGAAGACGTACACCTCGACGACGACCTGGAACGATACATCGTCGAGATCGTCGCCCGGACGAGGGAGCATCCGCAAGTCGAGGTGGGCGCGAGCCCGCGGGGATCGCTGGCCCTCATGAAACTCGGACGCGCGTCCGCGGCGTTGAAGGGACGAGACTTCGTCGTACCCGACGATGTGAAGAACGTGGCGGTCGAGGCCCTCGCACACCGCGTGTTGCTGAAGCCTGACCCATGGATCAAGGGCGTGCGGACTGCAGGGATTGTTCGCGAGGTCTTGGCGGCGGTGCCGGTCCCGAAGGTCGAGTGAATGGCGGGCGACGCTCGCGCAGCGAGTCCGCCTGCTCCCGGGAGGGGCTAGGGTGAAGACGAGTCTTCTAGGGGGCATCGTTGGCGCCGCCGCCACAGTTGTCGCTGTCGCCTTTCTTTCGCGGAGTTGGCACGCCCTCGTCCTCCTGCTCCCGATGCTCCTCTTCCTTGCTGTGGGCTCGCTCTTCTCGCCGCCAAGAATCGAAGTTGCCGTCGTCCGATCACTTTCTCGCGAGCGATGCGCTGTCGGGCAAGACGTTGAGGTACGCCTCCGCCTGATCAACGAAGGCATCCGATTGGCGGGGCTGGAGGTATTCGACAACCTTGCCACCACGCTCGATGTCGTGAAGGGCCGTCCGCATGTCTTCACAGACATCGCCAAAGGAGGCGCCGTCGAGATCTCGTACACGTTTCGCCCGGCGGTGAAAGGGGAATACGCAATCGGTCCCCTGGTCCTCCGCATCCGCGATCCCCTCGGTCTTCAGTACGAAGAGTTGCGGATTCCCGTCGAAGCGCGCCTCATCGTGGCTCCGCGGATGGAGGATGTGCGGAGGGTTCGCGTCGTCCCACGCCGGGTCCGCCAGCCGATCGGCCTCGTTCGCTCCCGCCAAGTCGGGACTGGCCTCGAGTTCTTCTCCCTCCGCGAATACGAGCCCGGCGACGAGATCCGCCGCGTGAATTGGAAGGCGTCCGCGCGGCGCGACCGCCTGTTCACGAACGAGTACGAGGCGGAGCGAAGCGGCGACGCAATCCTGATCCTCGACGCGCGCTCCGAGTCCGAGGTCGGCCCCGTCCCGCGGAGCACGATCGAGCTCGGCGTCACCGCCACCGTGAGCTTGGCGGCGAAGATCCTCGAGACCCGGAATCGCGCGGGCCTGATCATCCAGCGCGAGATCCTTGACTGGGTCTATCCCGGCTACGGGCGGAAACAATTGTACCGGATCGTCGACGCGCTCGTCCACGTCCGCGCGGGCGGCGAGTGGCCGTTCGAACACGTGACGTGGGTCCTCGGCCGGTTCTTCCCGAAGGACGCGCAGATCGTGATCGTGTCCCCGCTCCTCGACCGGAAGGCGGTCGACGTGATCGCGGACCTGCGCGCGCACGGATTCGACGTCTTGGTCGTCTCGCCGTCCCCGGTCGAGGTCGAGCGCGCGATGTACGGGTCGGACGAACTCGCGGGCCTCGCCTACCGCGTCCTCAAGATGGAGCGCGACGCCCTCGTGCAGTCGCTGCGGGGCTACGCGGACGTCGTCGACTGGGATCCCCGCCAACCGCTCGCGGCGGCCCTCCAGGGGGTGAAACCGTACCCGCGTCGTCGCTGATGGGACGCGCCCTTCACCTCGGGTCGATCGCGACCGTCATCGGGATGGGCATCCCGCCGTGGCTCGAGCTCGACGCGATCCCGAACCCGAATCAGCGGAGCCTCGCGTCCGCGTTCTTCCTCCTCGCCGCGGCGATCGGCGTGTGGGGCGCGATCCGGCGGGAACCGTTCGGCCTCCGCATCGCGACAATCGCGTACGGCGGGTCGTCCCTCGGCCTCGGGCTCTTCGCGACGGATCGGTCCCTCCCGTACCTCCTCGCATATGTTACCGGCCTAATCGCGATGAACGCCCTCGTCTACCACGACCGTGCGTTTGGCCCTGTCTTGGCGGCGATCACGCAGGAAGACGCGGTCTCGCGGCGGACGCGGCTCGTCGTCCTTCGCGCCGTCGGATCCTTGGCCGGTGCTCTCGCCCTCGCGTACGGCCTCTCCGTCGCGCTCCTACCTCTGTTCGCGATTGATGTCGGCTCGCGCGACCCGGTCGTCGCGCTCGTCCTCTCCCTCGCCCTCGTCCTCGTGCTCCTGTTCCTCGCTCGTCTGCCGGAACGTCCGTCCGTGCGACGCGGCTTCTCCCGAGATTCGTGACGCCGCGCTCCGAAACCTAAAATAGGGACCCTCTGGTATCGCGCGTCGCGCCCCGGTGGTCTAGCGGTCTATGATCTCGGTCTGTCGAGCCGTGGACGTGGGTTCGAATCCCACCCGGGGCGTCTCCTCGCCTCATTTTCGACGCGTCTCGCGACCCGACAAAATGAATAAGCCGGCAGCAGATGCTAGGGGTTCATGGTCGGTGGTCGTAGGGGGATTACTTGGCTCCTCCCGTTCGTTGCCGTTGACATCACGTTTGGTCTAGCCCTCGCGGTCTCTCATGGACTTCTGGATGGATGCCCGAACCTGGCACCTACGTGCGTGGTCCGGGGAGGCGCCTGTTCGCTCTTGACAGTATGCGGGAATTCGTGGCAGCAAGGCCCCGCGATCGCCTTGATTGGCGGTGCGATAGGACTCATACCTGCGCTAATCGCGGCGGCGGTGTTGGATCTCGGGTGGCCCAAGGGGCGCCGTCCAGGTCCGACGCAGCGGGCGGCCACGGAAGCCATGAGTGTGATGCTTGGCGGAGGCTTGGCGTCGTTTGGCCTTCTTGTGATGCCCGCAGGGACCTGGATTTACGCGGTCTTGGCCGCGGCGCTCGCAGTGGTTCCGGTCTCGTTGCTTGGGCCGCGTCTCCAGAGTCCCGGGTGACGTCACAAGACGAGGCCCGCCGCGACCCCAAGAATCGCGAGGATCCCAAACAGCATCGTGAGCACGATCGTCCCCGCGTTGGCGGGGATGAGGGCCATCGGCTCGCGGGCGTGCGCCCGCAGATGCGCGACATTCTTTCGCGCGATTGGAACGGTCAAGAGGGTCACGAGCGCGGGCCACGGAACGAAGACATACGCGCCCGCGACGAGGTAGAAGTACCAATCCTCGGCGCGCTCGTAGCCGAGGCGCGCCATGAGCGTCCGCTTCCCCACCGCCAAATCCGCGTCGACGTCCGGGAACTCGTTGATCCACAGGATCGCCGCGACGAGCAACCCGAACGCGATCGAGAGAAAGAACGGGCCCCAGTCCAGTCTCTGCGTCTGCACGTAGTATGTGCCCATGACCACGAGCGGACCGAAACTGAGGCCCACAAACAGCTCCCCGACCCCGCGGTGCGCGAGGCGGAGAGGCGGCGCCACGTAGAAGAGCGCCGCGAACACCCCAACGAGGCCGATCCAGAGGAGCGTGAGGCCGACTTGCGTGACGAGATACAGGCCGACCAGGGAGCCGAGGGCGAGGAGGCCGAGCGCGACCGCCAAATGTGTGTTCACGTTCAGGACGCGCTGCGTGAGGACGCGCCCGCCGCCCGCGAACGGGTTCTGGTGCTTCACCGCCGAATCGTTCCCGCTGCGGAAGTCGAAGTTGTCGTTGAGCATGTTCGTCGCCAGGTGGACGGAGATCGCGCCCAGGAGGGTCAGAAGGAACAGTCCCGATTGGAATCCCGGACGGACCAACGCGATCACGAGCGGGGTATGGAGGTAAACGAGTGCAAGCACGCCGCCAAGGACGACCGGGATCACGGACGCGACGAGGAACGGCGCGCGCAGGGCGCGGAACCAAAGTTGCCCTCGCGTGGCCTGCGCGGGGGCCGTCGCGGTCGCCGTCGCCATGCCCTCACTTCAGGGGCCGCGTGATGCCCATGTACCCGGTGAGCTTCCCATCCCGGTACATCGGCCGCACCGCCAACTTCGCGCGGAACGTCTGCCCGCCTTTTCGGACGAGCTCGAGCTCGGACTCCCAGATCCCCTTCTCCACCGCCGTCTGCAGCAGCTGCGGGACGAGCGGCAGATTCTCCTTCTTGTGGAACACTGCCACGGACTGCTTGCCCTCGACCTCGTCGGGCGTGTACCCGAACAGCTTCTGCGCCCCGTTCGTGAACTTCGTCACGGTGCCCTGGAGGTCGCACGTGATCACGGACGTTGCCTGCTCGATGTCGCGCTCGCTGAACCCGCCCGTCCCTCGCTGAACCGTCTCCGTCATGGTCTCCTCGCCGAGTCCCAAAGGCCGACCTTATATCCGATTGGCGGTTTATCTGTAAACCGTGCGCCGCGTCACGCTCCGCCTGCCGACGAAGGCCGCGACCGACCTCGGTCTCGTGGCGCCGCGCTTCTTCCGGAACAACGAGTCGCTCGAGGTGCTCCACGCGTTCGCCGCCGGCGACGCGGTCACGCAGGTCGTGAGGATCCGGCGGAAGGCCCGACTCCCGCCAAACGCGGAAATCGAGCGGCGGCGGGGCGAGATCCTCGGCCGATACACGTTGCGCCACTTCGAGGTCCTCGACCGGAACGAGTCGCGGAACGAGGTCACCGCGCTGATCACGTGGAAAATTCCGAAGGAGCTGAACGAACTCGTCCGGGAATTTGGCGGGTCCGTCGTTCCGACCCGGCCGTTCTTGGTGGCGGCGGAGGAGACCGTGGTCTCGTTCTACGCTGCGGAGGACCGCCTGCCCGCGATCTACGGATTGCTCGACGATTTGAGGATACAGTACAACGTGTCCTCGATTCGGACGTCGCACGGCGACCGGGGTTCTCTCGCCGCGCTCACGGACCGCCAGCGGTCGCTCCTCGAGCTCGCCCATCGCCTCGGATATTTCGATTCTCCAGCGGGGTGCACGCTCGACCGATTGGCGGGGATCGCCGGCGTGAGCCGCAACGCGATCAGCAAGACGCTTCGGCGGGCGGAGGCCCGATTGATCGAGACGGCGCTAGGGCGCGGCGGATGAAACCGACTTATCGGGGGGCTCCGATTCGTCGCTCCGAGCGGCCGTTTTGCCCGCACGTGCCCAGCCTACACCGACCAGGACGTAGCCAGGAGCCGTGAGGCCCGCGAAGAGGTAGGACAGACGGTCGAAGAGACCGTAGGCTAGGAAGACGAGACATCCACAGACTGCAACTAGCATCAGCGCGATAGCCCCTACATAGACGAGCCCGCGAGCGAGGCGATCGGCCGTCGTGCGCGCAGCGACGATGAACAACGCCGCGTGGCTCATCACGACGGGAGCCCACGCGGGCGGTGCAAAGGGCACGATGAGGAAGAACAAGAAAACGGGGACGTAGAATGGCAGCGTCGCAAAGACGTAGACGAGCCCAATGAAGAACCCCGCGATGGAGGTGACGAAGGCAATTCGGAGCGCGCGACCATTTCGAACCGCCCGCACCGCGTACCCGAGCCACGACCACGCGGTCAGGTGGATCACAGCCGCGGACGTTCCGCCGAACACGAGCGCTACGCCGGGCGTTCCTCCGGTCGTGAGATAGGCCGCGGCCCCCGCGCCGAGGAGAAGCGAGCTGCCGATGGACAACAGCGCGACCGCCTTGCGAGCTCGCTCATTCCAAGTATCGGACGCGTCGGCGCGGGTCGTCTCTGTTCTCGGCGCCAGAATTTGAAGAAACCTTCGCAGCACACTCAATGAAACTCGACGCCTCCCATGAGCGGCTTGTCCATCCCGAGCACGCTCGCGAGCTCCGCGACGGCGACCTCGCGCTGCTCGCCGGTCTCCATGTTGCGGAGGGCGACGTTCCCCTTCGCGAGTTCCTTGTCCCCGACGAGAACGGCCCATCGCGCGCCCATCGCGTTCGCGTAGTCGAGGTTCTTCGACGGCCCGCGGCCGACGAGATCGATGTCGACCTTCAGCCCGGTCCCGCGGAGATTGGCGGTGATCTCGAAGGCCTTCCCGCGGATCGCGTCCCCGATCGGGACGACGTACGCGTCGAGCTTCGGCGGGGGAACCGCCACTCCCTCGGCTCCGGACGCGAGCACGACCCGATCCATCCCGATTGCGAACCCGGTCGAGAAGATCGGCTCCCCGCCAAATAGCTCTGCAAGCGCGTACGAACCCCCGCCGCCAATCTGGTCTTCCGCTCCGAGGGTTGGCGCGTGGATCTGGAAGACCATGCCCGTGTAATACGCGAGGCCGCGGATGATCCCCATGTCGAAGATCACGCCCTCCCGGATCCCGTACGCCGGGAGTCGATCCGAGAGACGCATCAGGTGTTCGAACGCCTCCCCGCCAACCCCGCCGAGGAGATCGGACGCCTGCTTCAGAATCTCCGGCCCTCCCCGCAACGCGATCACGTCCCGGAGCGTCGCCTCCGCGTCGAGCTGGCCCGCCTTGTCCAACTCCTGGTGGAGCTTCGGGAAATCCCGTTTGTCGAGCGCGTGCAGGATCCGCCCTTGCACCTCCTTCGGGACCGTCAGGTACGCGCGCAACATCCCGATGTGCCCGATCCGCGTCTCGACCCGCCGCGCGCCCGCGGCCCGGACGGACAGCACCGCCAACGCGGTCGTCTCCGCGTCTGCGTCGAGCGGGGTCCCGCCAAGGATCTCGCAGTTGAACTGCCAGAACTCTCGGTACCGCCCGTGCTGCGGCTCTTCGTACCGGAACACGGGCCCGAGCGAGTACAGCTTGATCGGCTTCGGGGCGTTCCGGAGCTCGTTCACGTAGTAGCGAAGCACGCCCGCGGTGAACTCCGGCCGCAGGACGAGGTCGCGCCCGGCCTTGTCCTTGAACGCATACATTTCCTGCTCGATCCCGGGGCCGGCCTTCGCGTGGAACAGCTCGAGGGGCTCGAACGTCGGCGGCAACATTTGGCGGTAGCCGAACGACTCAGCGGCGCGGCGGAACGCGGACTCGACGAATGAATGGCGGGCGAGGTACGCAGGGTCCAAGTCCCGCGTGCCCCGGGGCCGTTCGATCATCGCGCGCGGATGAACGGAGCGCCATTAAACCTTTGGCGCTTACAAGACGAACCTCTCGGATGGACGCAGACGAGCGGCGTGATACATCGGCACAAAGCGCTCCTCCAATCTTCTTATATACGCCGGAACGGATGAGAACCATGGGGTCATGCGAGCCGCTTCGTTGGCGGTGTTGATCGTTCTCGCCTCCGCAGCGGCGTGTCTGCTGGCCGTCCACCCGGCCCGGGGCGCGGAACTCGAAGCGGGCGGTACGCCTCGCGTTCAACTCGTCGTCCACGTCGACTCGCCGGGCGACGTCGTCCGGAGCGGGGATCCGCTCCCGCTGCGCGTGCGCGTCGTGGACCAGAACTACCGGCCGATCGCCGGGGCGACCGTGACGGTCCGCGCGACAGGCGCGACGGTGACGCCCGCGTCCGTCGCAACCGACGAGAGCGGGTTCGCGCGGTTCACCCTCACCGCCCATGTCACCGAAGCAATTCAGTTCACGATCACGGCCTCGGCCGTGTTCCCGGATGCAATCCCAGGCGATGCGTCCCTTTCGGTCATCGCGATTCCCCCGCCCGCTCCTGCCCCCGTCCTCGGACGGCCCGAGGCCCTGAGCGCGGGCATCGGGATCGCTGCGATCCTCGCGGCCCTCGCGAGCACGGAGATCGGGAAGTACGGCCTCGCGAACCTCGTCTTGTTCCCCCTCTATTCCCGTCTGAAGAAGGAAGAGGTGCTCGACCACTTCGTCCGCGGGCAGATTTACGGGTACATCATGTCCCATCCCGGGGACCACTACAACAGCGTCCGTGACGCGCTCAAGGTCACGAACGGGACGCTCGCCCACCACCTTCGCACGCTCGAGATCCAGGGATTCATCAAGGCGGACCGCGACGGGATCTACAAGCGCTTCTACCCGGTCGAGATGCAGATCCCGCGGGACAAGGGGATCCGGCTCAGCGACCTCCAGCACAACATGCTCGGGCTTATCCGCTCCGACGGCGGTCCAACGCAGCAGGAGATCGCGGACCGACTCGCGGTAAGCCAGCAGACCGTCTCGTACAACCTTCGGCACCTCGCGCGCGAGGGCCTCGTTCGGATGGAAAAGGACGGTCGGGCGCGCCGGTACTTCTCGGCGGACGCGTGACGACGGCTCCGGTACGTCGGGGTGGAAAGGTTCACAAAGCCCGCACCAAAACGTTGATAACCAGCACAAAGCGGCGCACAAATCGCTTTTTATATCTTCGGCCTCGTTGAGGGCAACTACGCGCCCGGAGACCTGAGGGGGGCCGGGCGAGACCGCAGAGAGGCGCAGGGGCAAGGAGAAGGAGGTCAAACGATGGGATTTGTGCGAGTGCAAGCCGTGGCCGCATCGGCCGTCGTCGGGCTCGTCGTGATGCTCGTCCTCTCGGGGATTCCCCAGGCGAGCTTCGCGGGCACCGCGAACACGCCGACCGGCACGCGCGCGGGCCAGTACACGCTCAAGGTGGGCGGTCAGGACGAGATGAAGACGCGGAATCCGCTCCCGGCGATCGCGAACGACGTGTGGACGTCGGACGTGCAGTACCGGGTGTACGACAGCGTGCTCCAGGGCGATCCGAAGATCGACCAGCCGCTCGCGTACATCGCGAAGGGCGTCGACGTCAACGAGAACGGGATCTTCGAGGCTGCGGAGTACAACACGTGGCGGAAGGACGCCGCGAAGGACCAGCTCAACGTCACCATCTACTACGACTTCAACGGGGTGAAGTGGCACGATGGGTCGCAGATGGACATCTGGGACGTCCTGTTCTCGTACCACCTGAACGCGATGAACCCCCGGTTCAACACGGGCCTCCGGGTGCTCTTCTGCACCCCGGCGGACAGCTACGACTCGTGCGGCCGCCAGTTGAACATCGCGATCGCGGACCTCGACAACAACGCCTCGAACGGATACCAGCGGAACTGGGAGGGCGAGGCGAACATGTACGGCGGGCAGAACAACAACCTCCGCTGGGCCATCCACTTCACCCTGAACCAACCGTTCGCGCTGTTCTACACGGGCACCCTGTACCCGGTCATGTTCCCCATGACGGAGTGGTCCCTGACCGGTGGCGGGCGCCACGAGGACCCGAGCGTCCCGACGAACCCGCCCGTGGACTACGGGTGCGCGATATGGTTGCCGGTCGCGGTCGCGGACGCCCACGGCATCCACGCGTGCGGCACGAACGTCGCGAGCAAGTGGGGCAAGGGGATCGACGCGACGGAGATCGTGGCGGGCAGCCATCCCTACGACTACGCCTCGGCCGAGGAGTGGAACCTGAAGGACGCGGACGTGATCGGGAGCGGTCCCTTCCAATTCTCCTCTTGGCAGAAGAACATCGAGGCGGACGTCGTCCGGTATGGGGGCTATTACACGGGCGCGAACCCATCGGACCCGACCCGCCCGTACGACGCGAAGCTCGCGGCGGTCCTGAAGAAGCCGATCATCGACGGCATCACCTTCAAAGTGTTCACGAACACGCAGCTCGGGGTGATCGCCCTTCAATCTGGGATCATCGACTTCTACCACTGGAACGTCCCGGCGGAGTTCGTACCGGAACTCCTCCAGGTCCCGGAGATCGCCGTCCAGTCCAACGCGGAGCCCGGGTTCTTCTACATGGCGTACAACATGCGCGACGCGCCGTTCGGATACAAGAACAACGACCCCACGCAGGATTGGGGGCTCGAGTTCCGCCAGGCCGTCTCGTACGTCGTCGACAAGAAGCTCATCGTCCAGAGCCTGCTGCAGAACTTCGGCGTCGTCGGGAACGGGGTGATTAGCCCCGCGAACACGTTCTGGTACAACCCGAACATCCGGCCGTCTCAGTACGACCTCGCGCAGGCGAACGCGATCCTGGACTCCCCGCAGGCCGTGGCCCACGGCATCGGGCCCAAGCCGAACGGCGCAGCGCCGTGCTCGAAGGACACCGCGCAGAACTGCCGGACGCTTCCCAAGATTGGAAGGAACTACTTTGAGATCCTGACGCCGGAGGCGGCGTACGACTCCGTCCGCGCATCTGCGGGCCTCATCATCGCGGACGCGATGCGCCGCGTCGGGATCAACGTCGGCTCGCGGCCCACTTCATTCGGAACGATCGTCGCGAACGTCAACGCGCACACGTTCGACATGTTCATCCTCGGCTGGCGGATTGGCGGGACGGACCCGGACTACCTGTTCGACTTCTTCGACAGTTCGAACGCGGCGAGCGGGCAAGACTACACCGGGTTCAACGACGCGACGTTCGACCAGACGATCGAGGCGTCGCGCGCGGAGCTCAACCGGACCCACCGCCGCGAGCTCATCTTCACCGCGCAGCAGATCATCTCGGACGTGCGGCCGTACGAGGTCCTGTACTACCGCACGAACATCGAGGGATACCGCCAAGACCGGTTTGTGAACTGGACGGTCTCCTCGGGCTCGATCTGGAACTTCTGGTCCCTCCAAGGGATCCACCCGCCGTCGACGAAGGTGTTGCGGGAGTCGATCGCAACCGAGTCCGCGACGAAATCGAACAGCACATTGCCCGTCACGGTGACGGTGCTCGACGATCAGGGGGTCGCCCTCTCCGGCGCGAGCGTGAACATCTCCGTCCCAACGTTGGGGACGTTAACCCTCGGGACCGGGTGCGTGAGGCAACGGTACTGCGTGGGCACGACGAACATCAACGGCCAGGTGGCCGCCACGTTCAACGCGCAGCAGGTGAACGCCGGGAACCAGACGGTAATCCTCTCCGCGGTCGCGTCCCACCCGTCGTTCCCCGAATCGACGTCGCGGACGAGGCTCATCGAGGTGTTCGCCCTCGGGATCAAGTTCCTGTCGGTGCGGCTGGACCTGCTCCTCGGGGACCGTGTCTCGTCCGGCTCCTCGCTCCCGATGCAAATGAGCGTGAAGGATCAAGATCGTGCGCTCATCGGGGACGCGAACGTGACGATCAACGTCGCCGATCCGTCGAAGCTCACGCCGACCCCGGACCATGGGCCGTCCTCGGACGTCGCCGCGGTGACGTTCAGCGCGAAGACCGTGGGCATCGACACGCCGATCAACGTGACGATCACGGCGAACAAGACGGGGTACCGGTCGGGCGGCGTGAAGTTCGGCATCACGATCGCCGCGCCTCCCGAGGGGACGCAGGTGTGCAACGGCCAGCTGATCCCGAAGAGCCAGACGTGCCAGAACTTGAACACGCCCGACCTCGACGTGCTCACGATCCTTGCCGGGATCGGAATCGCGGCGCTCGTCGTCGGCGTCATCGTACAACGGAGGAGACGGAGCTAGGAACGCCCCGTCCCCCTTTCCCTTTCTTCGGCGGCGACGAGAGGGACCGGAGGGTCCGCGATGCGGCTGCGCACCTTCTTGGTCAGGCGGGCGATTCACACCGTGATCACCCTGCTGGTGGTCCTCGTCCTCCTGTTCGTGATTTTCCGCCTCATGCCCGGCGACCCGACGCGGCTCTTTATCCGCCCGGGGCAGACGGAGGCGGACCGGCAAGACCTGCTCGTCGAGCTCGGGTTTTCGCACCGCGAGCCTGCGCCCGGCCACGGATACCGCGGTGCGTTCGAAACGCCGTATGAGGGAACGTACGAGGTCTCGCTCACCGTCAACGACACGCTCGGTCGGTCGCAAGCCTTCTATGTACCGTATCCGAAAGTCGTGCCGCCAATCGGCAACGAGACCTTCGTGGGAGTTGGAGCATCGGCGGCAGATGGCGGACCGATCCCCGAGATCCACCCGAACGATGCGGTTCTGATTTTCGGGCGCCTGTTCCACGGCCCGGCCGACACTTACACCGCGGCCGTTAACGTCACGCGTGCGGGACAGGTCGAATATGCGAACGTGACAACGCCATTCGGCCTTCCGCCGCAAGTCGTTTGGAACTGGACCCCGACGCAGGTCGGAAGTTACTCCGTGTCGGTGACGTTCAGAGGCGCGGTCTCGGGCCCGTTCGTCGGGTACGGCGGGGTCCCTGTCAACGCGGCGAGTCCGTCGCCGATCCACCTCGTCTCCTCGGAATGGCAGCTCCGGACGTTCGCGACATCCGAGCGGTTCGATCATGCATGGGTCGTCGTCAACGCCACATCTGAAGGGGCCGCTATCGCTTCCGTGTCGGCGGTCGTCCGGCCGCCCCGCGGCGGCGCGCAGCCTTCGCTCCCCCTCTTCCATCCGCTCGTCACGGTCCCGAACAACATCCTCGAGGAGTTCTGGACGTACATGGGCCAAAGCCAGGACGTGTGGTATGAGATCTCCACGCGGGCCGGCCCGACGCTCTTGCTGTTCGGGAGCGCGGTCGTGATCTCCTACATCCTCGGGATCCTCGTCGGCGCCGTCCTCGCGTGGCGTCGGGGCTCCAAGACGGAGCTGAGCGCGATCATCGTGAGCCTCTTCTTCTACAGCATGCCGATCTTCTGGTTCGGCCTCATCCTACTGTGGGCGTTCGCGTTCACGATCAAGGTCGGCAACCCGCCGTCGGGGCTCTTCCCGCTCGGCGGGTTTGCGGACAAGACGGCGGCGGACGCCGGCGGTCTCGCGTACGTGGGGAACGTCCTCTGGCACATGGCCCTCCCGCTCCTGAACCTCGTCATCCTCGGCCTCGCCGGCCACGTGCTCCTGATGCGGAACAGCATGCTCGAGGTGATGGGCGAGGATTACATCACGACCGCGAAAGCGAAGGGGTTGAGCGACCGACGGATCATGTACCGCCACGCGGCGCGGAACGCATTGCTCCCCGTCGTGACCGCGTTCGCGCTCTCGATCAGCGGCGTGATTAGCGGGGGCGTCCTCACCGAGACGATCTTCTCGTGGCCGGGGATGGGCGCGTTCCTCGTGACGTCGACGCTGAACCAAGACTTCCCTTCGGTCCAAGGGGCGTTCTTCCTCCTCGCAATCCTCACGATCGTCGCGAACCTGGTCGCGGACATGGCGGTCGAGTCCGGGGCTGCGACGCGCACGAGCGGGTTCACGCGGCGGCTCACAGAACGTGTGAACGTCTGGCGGCGCCTGTTCCTGACGAACTGGAACCTGTTCAAGGCGTCCCGCATCGGCGTCGTCGGCCTCGCGATCATGCTCGCGTTCGTGATCATTGCCCTCGCCGCGCCGTTCATGGGCCTCCGGGACCCGATCCGGTGGACGGCGCCGGACGAGGACCTCATCGACGTCGCGACATTCTGGACCAAGGACTCGTCGCTCGCCGGCTCAGAATTCCGCGGGATCCCTCCCGTGAGCCAGGGGCCCGTGCTTCGCGTCGAATCCCGCTCCAGCGACGCCCGGGCGGACCGGCTGCACGTTGCCGCCACGAATAGGTTGTACGCGCTCGCGACGACCCCGAGCGCCCTCGGTCAGAACGTGTGGGGGACGGCGAACCTGTTCGTGACGTACTTCGACGTGACCGCGGGGAACGCGTCGCGGACGATCACGACGACCCCGCTCCTCATGAATTATGGGGACTTCTCCCAGGGGCCCGCGGACTATGAGATCTACCTCGGGACGAGCGACGGCACCCTCTACCTCCTCCGGGACACGGGCGGAGACGTGCCCACGGGCGCGAACACGGTCGCGCAGATCCGGCTCGACAATTCCTCGGTCACGGGGTTGGCGGCGTACACCGGCGACGACACCGCCGCGTACGCCGGGCCGAGCATCCCCGCGTCCTCGCTCGTCGGGAACGCGAACTTCATCTCGTCTAATGACAACACGTCATGGACGGTCCAGGCGCTCCCCGGCTCCTCGACCGGGGATCAAGGGGAATTCGGCTCCCTCGCCCTCGACGGAGCCGGCACTCCGTACTACGCCTTCTACGACTGGCGGAACGGCCATCCGTGGGTCGCGGTCCGGAACGGGACATCGTGGGACCCTCGTACGTGGGAGCCGTACAGCACCACGGTCAATAATGGGCTCTACACCTCCGTGGCGATCGGCACGGACGCGCGACCGCAGGTTGCGTACTACGACGAGACGTCGCAGGCGCTGAAGTACGCGGTATGGAACGCGACCGCGTCGACGTTCGACGCTTCGTTCGTTGACTCGTACTACGGCGTCGGCCAGTACGCGTCGCTCGCGCTGAACCGGTCCTCGAATCTCCCGAGCATCGCGTACTACAACGCGAGTGCCTCCGGCTCGCTCGAGTATGCCTCCTTCAACGGCACCGGTTGGACGCTCGAGACCGTGGACAGTGGATTCGTCGGCCAGTACGCGTCCCTCGCGATCGACCCGGTGTCGGGACGTGCGCACGTCGCCTACTACGACGCCGCCAACAGGGCGCTCAAGTACGCCGAGAAGACGGGGCCCACGTGGACGACCACGACGGTGGACAGCGGAGGGGTGGGCGAGTACGCCTCGCTCGCACTCGACCCCGTCTCCCGCCTGCCGTCGATCGCATACTCCAACGCCAGCGGGGGGAGGCTGAAGTACGCCGCATGGAACGGGACGACCTCGCGGTTTGACATCTCCGTCGTGGACAGCTCGCCTGACGTCGGACGGTACGCATCCCTCGCGTTCCGCGGCGCCGGCGAGGCAGCAATCGCCTATCACGACGCGCGGAACCTGGACCTCAAATACGCGACCCGGAACGCCACCTCCGGGGCCTGGCTCGCGAAGACGATCTTCTCGTCCGGCCAAACGGGGCTGTATGCCAGCCTCGCGTTCGACCGCCTGGGACATCCCCGCATCGCGTTCTACTCGTACACGACGGGACGGACCTCGCGGGACATGCTCGTCGCGGGCACCGCCAACGGGGGACTGTACGGCATCGACGTGAGCATTCCGAAGGTCATCGACCAGAGCCAGGCTCGGGTGCAGCAAGTCGTGCGCTGGGACTACCGCATCCGGTGGCATCAAGAACTCGGGTCCGCGGCGCACCTCGCGTCGGGCCCGGGTCGGTACATCTCGGCCGTTCCTACGTTTTCGCCCGCGTTCAATGCGGACGGATCGGCGGTGTTCGTTGGGACGCAGGTGGGCAACCTCACCGCCAACCGCACCGCGGATGGGACGGGCCTTTGGGGACCGGTCCGCGTCGGCGGGCCGTGGTCCACCGCCCCGATCGTGCAGCTCGCGGGCGAGGATGTGCCCAGCGTGAAAAATCGCGAGATCGTCTACGCGGCGGGTGGCCTCCAACCGAACGGCCTGAGCCGGCTCTTCACCCGATACGCGACGAACGGGACGATCCTCCCGCAGTGGCAGAGCTTCGCGGACGGCGCCGCACCGGTCGGCCCGAGCGCCGCCAAACCCGATGGGGGCAACCTAACGCAACCCGCGGTCGAGGGGGGCGTCGTGTACGTCGGCTCGGACAGCGGGTGGATGTACGCGCTCCGGCGCGACGCGTCCCCGCCATCGATCCCCGATCCCGCGAGCGTGAAGTGGTCGTTCCTCGACCCCACGCTGCTCGGGCTCCACCCGAAGTTCCAGAGCGGGCCGCTCATCCGGGTGAACGAGGGCTTGCTCCTCGTGTCCGCCAAAGAGGACAACGGCACGGCGGCGGATGCGTCGGACGATCATAGCGTCCTGTACTCGATGTCCCTCAACGGGACGATCTCGTGGCGGAAGGCCTTCCCGTCCGTCATCGCCGGGACGCCCGCCTCGTACAACGTGCCCGCGGGGCTCGGGTTGGCGGTGTTCGTGGGCTATGGCGGACCGGGGCAGGTGACGGGGGTCCAGTCCCTCGCCGCGTCCGGGCGGTTCCTCGCGCCTTCGGAACCGACGTGGGCCCATTCCTACAACTGCCCGCCCCCCGTCGGCCGCCGATGTCCGGGCTACCCGAGCGGGAACCAGTACTGGCTCGGCCTCGACAGCCAGGGTCGGGACATCTTCAGCCAGGTAATCTGGGGCTCCCGCATCGCCCTCCTCGTCGGGTTCCTGGCGGCGTTCTTCAGCGTCGTGATCGGCGTGATCGTCGGTCTCATCGCGGGCTACGTCGGCGGGAAGACGGAGTCCGTCCTCATGCGGTTCACGGACGTGATCCTCGTGCTCCCCGGGCTCCCGCTCATCATCGCGATGGCGGCGGTGCTCGGCTCGAGCATCTGGAACATCATCCTCGTAATCTCCCTGCTCGGATGGCCTGGGATTACCCGCATCATCCGGGCGGAGGTCCTCTCGCTCAAAGAGAGGCCCTTCATCGACTCCGCGCGGGTCACGGGCGCGAGCACAACGCGAATCGTGTTCCGCCACATCGCCCCGAACGTGATGCCCCTCGCCTTCCTGTACATGACGTTCGCGGTCAGCGGCGCGATCCTCACGGAGGCGGCCCTCAGCTTCATCGGGCTCGGGGACGTGACGACGATGTCTTGGGGCATCATGCTCCAGCTCGTGTCCCAGTCCAAGGCGCTCGAGGCGTGGTGGTGGCTCCTCCCACCCGGCCTCGCGATCACGTTGATCAGCCTCGCGTTCTTCCTCGTCGGGCGCGCGTTCGATGAGATCGTGAACCCGCGGCTGAGGAAGAGGTGACCGAATGGACCCGCTGCTGAAGGTCGACCATCTCAAGGTCTACTTCAAGATCCTCAAGGGGACCGTGCACGCGGTCGACGACGTCACGTTCTCCCTGGACCGGGGGCAGACGATGGGGCTCGTGGGGGAGTCCGGATGCGGAAAGACGACGACCGCCTATGCGATCACCCGCCTTCTCCCAAGCAACGGCCGCGTCCTTGGCGGCGAGGTCGTCTTCGACGGGCAGGTCATCGTCCGCGCGGACCTCCCCACGGAAGTCGACGAGGTTTTGGCGGCCTCGGACTGGCTCCCGCGGCTCGAAGGCGTACTGCGGCGGGAAGAGGCGGAGTTTGCGGCGTTCCAGGCGGGTGGCGGTAAAGTCCTCGAGACAGAGGAGCAGATGGAGGACGAATATGCATTCTACTCCGAGATCCGGCCGCTCCTGGAGAAGAAATCGGCGGGGGCCGAGGACACGCTCCGAGAGGAGCTCCGGGACATCACGCGGAGCCACCTCACGGGCTTCGGTGTGTCGCGCCGCCGGAGGCGGCG
>VBMQ01000004.1 GCA_005878375.1 Methanobacteriota archaeon
GCCGTCCACAGGCCGGCGAGCAGGAGCGTGAGCCCGTACACGAGCGAGAGCAACGGCTTCCAATTGACCTCCAGAGACGCGGCGGGCGGAGGAGGTGATGCGGAGTATCGGATCACCGCCTCGATCGGTCCGTCGATCGTGAGGGCGGTCGGGTCGAGGGCGATCCGCGGAACGTCGCCGGTCGTCCGCTCATCGAAGGTCACGCTTGTGTCCGCGTCGGCCCACTCCGTCCAGTCCGCCGACGCCTGCGCGAGATGGAAGGTCGTACGATCCGCGTGCCACGTCGCGCCCACGGTGTGGTCCGCATCCGTTCCCTCGAGGGTGACGTGCCCGCGGAACTGATGCACGTACGTGATCTCGAGGGAGAACGGACCGTTCGCGGACCGGGCAGTGAGGTCCGTCGTCCGGTATCGCTCCCTCGCGCCTACGGCCATTTCCTGCGGCAGCGAGACTCCCGTGTCCGCATCGACCCAGGCGGACCACGAAGGAGCGGCGGTTCCGGTTCGGACGACGCCCCATGCGGTAAAGGCGACGGGCGCACCCCGCCCGTCGAGTCCATCCGCGCGCACCGTCGCCGCGAACTGATGCACGTAGGTCACGGTCGCGACGAAGGGAGCCGTCACCACCCACTGCGTCGCGTTCTCCGTGGCCCAGCGCTCCCCCGCCAGCCCGCCGATGCTCGTGTTGACGGAGAGCGTCGAACCATCGTCCACCCATGAGGACCATGCATCCTGCGCGAGGTCGGAACCCGCGGAAGCCCGTCCTGTGAAAGCGACCGCCACCGGATGGCCGCCAGGCAATCCGAGGAAGGTCAGGGAGGCCGGGTGCTGGAGGAGGTACGCGGCAGTGATCGTCGAATCGGCCCCGCCAACGGTGATCGTGTGCGCCCGAGCGCCGCCGTCGTCCCACGCAAGGAACGCGAGGCGGGATGGGCCCTGGAGGTCGGTGTCCGTTGCCTCGACGGTGTGCGTCTCCCCGGTTCGCCATTGAAACTGGGCCGGCACGGCGTACCATGCGTAGTCCACGAGGACAAGACCCGACGGCGGTTGCCTCGTGATGGTGTACGTCACGGGCGGCACGCACGAGGTCGTGAAGGACCACGGGTTCGGTACCGGGCCGCCGACAAGGTTCGAGCCCCCGTCGAGATCCTGCCCCAACGTCGTGACCGTATGGACCGTGCATGGAGCGAAGTCCTGGAGGTGCGCGAGGGTGAGGACCGTCCGGGCGCCATCCCACGTCCCGGTGAGCGAGATTGGCGGGCTGATCGTCGCGGTCGTGACAGTAGCGTCCATCGGCTCGCTGAACGTTATCGCGATCGGGGCCGCGAGAGCGACGCCTCCGTCGCCGTTGGCGGGGCTCGTGCGGACGATGTGGGGAGGGACGCAGCTCGTCGTGAAGGACCACGGATTCGGGGTCGCGCCCGCCACGAGCGGCTCACCCTGGAGGTCGAATCCCTGGGTGATGGATACGGTGTACGTCGCGCACTCGCGGAGGCCGGTGTGGTTCAGGAACAGGGTCTGCCCGTTCGGCCACCATGGGTTCGCGACGAGGGAAGGGGTCACGGTCCACTGAACGGTCGACGAATCCATCGCCTCGCTGATGGTCAGGCCGATCTGGGTGTCCGGTGGCACGTTCGTGGCCCCGTTCATCGGCTGGGTGGCGGTGATGAAGGGGAACGTCGCCCGCGGGCGTACGAGAAGCGTTCCACGCGGGATCGGTTGGGTCACGGACGTTCCGTCCCACTGGACGTACGCGAGGCGCGAATCCGGGAAGAGGGCGACGTCGACGAGCCCCGTGCGGCTTGAGGTGACGTTGTACCGAACGCTCCACCCCTGATCGACCGCGATCTTGGGCACGTTCCACCGCAGGAGCGTCCGGTCCGCGAGGACGACGGAGGCATCCGGAGCGCGCGGCTGCCCGGAGGCGGGGTCGACGAACGTCCCCGGTTGGACCGTCAGGTACGTAGGCACCGCGTCCTCGACCATCGGCATCGCGTCCGTCGGGTTCGGGTCGAGCGCGGCCGTGTCGTTCCGCGGGGCCGCGAGCGCCTTGTAGATGGTCACGAGGTCTTGGGGCCGATACGCGCGGTAGAACTTCCCGCCGGTGGCGTCCGAGATGCTCTGGAGATACGTGCTATCGATGTACAGCCCCAAGCCAACCGTGTAGATCGCGATCCCGTTCTGCGCCGCCGTGCTCACCGCGCTCGTCGTGTTCGTGCACGCGGGATAACACGGGCCGTCATTGAACAGGATCTCGATGCGTTGTTTCGACGGGTCCCCATACCGGAGTAGCCACTCGTTCGCCTTCTCGATCGCGTAGTCGATCCGTGTGAAGCTGAAGAAACTGCTCATCGGATTGTAGCAGAACGGGCTGCAAGCGAGGGTGTCGGCCGCCGCCTCGAGGTCGCCCTTCCCTCCTGTCGTCGCGTTCCGGAGGGGCCAGTCGAAGACGACCCACGGGCCCAGCGCGAACCCGATTAGGGCCGCTCGGTCCTGGGGCCGCATCATCTCGATGTACGCCTTCACCGCATCGACGCGGACGTTGTACCGATCCGTGAAGTTGATGCTGGAGTTGCTGTCCACGAGGAACATCACGTCCCTGGCGGCGAGGTCCGGGACCGCGCTGCCGGCGCCCCGCGCGGACACGGTGACGGACGCGAACGTGCTCGACGACGGATTCGTGCCTTCCTGGTAAACGGAAGGTGGCGACACCGTTCGATTCACAATGACGTACGGATGGATTCCGACCCGCAAGCTGACCTGCGCCTGCCACGGATAGGCCGCGAAGCCCGCCTTGACAATCACGTTCCCCCCGTCCTCAGGCCCGCCCGCCAACGGAATCGCGACATCGACCAGGAACAGCGCGCTCGTGTCCGGCGTCATTAGGCCGAGGTCCGGGGTGGCGTCCGCGTCCCCCGCCGAATCGGTTAGGGGCGTGTGATCGGTGTGGAGGAACGTCACGGTCCACGCCGCGGGTCCCTGGGGCGGGAGAACGTTCACGTAGTCCGCGGCGGGCGCGTGCGTCGTCGCTTGCACGGTGAACTCGACCGTCGCCCCGAGGTCCCCGAACGCCTCCGAAGGCGGTCCGAGTTCGAGGAACCCCGCAGGCGCGAGGCTGTCGAACTGCCATCCGTTCGCGATCGCGGAGGTGTCGTTGAACCCCCGCGGCCCGCCAACGCCGTCGACGACCCGCGCAGCGCTCCGGCCCTGTGTGTGCGGCCCGCTCCAGCCGACCATGTCGAGGAGCCGCCCCTGCGGGTCGTAAAGGTACAGGTTGTCGCCGCCGACAGAGAGGGAATCGAAGAGTGCGGCCCACACCTGAGCGCTCACGATGGAGTGGCGTGACGCCCTGCTCACGCTCCCGGAGGCGAGCGTGGTCACGACGTCGCCCACGAGCCGGTACCCCGCGAGGCCTTGGGTTCCGTCGCCCCGATACGCGAGCTCCGCGTACCGGTCGGAGGGCGTCAGCGTGTTGTACATGAGCACGTTGAGCACGAGAGGGGGATTCAGGTTTGGCGGCGTCACTGAATTCCTTGCGTGAAAGGAGGCGACCGCGGACCGTGTCCATGCGCCCGTATAGTCCAACGTGCCGGCGAACCGCGCGCTCGACTCTCCGGGAAGCGGGTCGGGCGCGACTCCGTAGGTTCCCGTCCCGGCGGTCGCGAGCACGTCGGCGCCGCGGGAGATCCAAACGGAGGTTCCCTCCGTCCCCATGTCCAATGGCACTCGCAGGTCCGCGTCGGCGGATGCGCCGATGACGCGGTAGCCCCGCGCCGGGGCGGTCCCGAGGGAGTCGAGGCTCACGTTCGTCCCTCCCGTGTGCAACACCGCGCCGACGAGACTGAACGGAGTGCGGGCGGCGTTGTAGAATTCGACGCGCGCCGAACTCGCCGGCTCGTCCTGAATCTCCGTGATCACCAGCGGCGAGGTCTCGGGGGTCGAGAAGTACAGGTCGCCCCCGGGGTCGCTCCGGTAGTCCTGCCAGGCGACGAAGACGCCGTACCCGCCGGTGCGGAGGACGGGGCGGGCCTGCTGCGTCGCGCGGTCTGCGGGATGGAAATCGTTTGCGTTCAGGATGCCGTCGCCCCACCGTTCGCCGTCCGAAGACCACGACGCATACATGTTCCCGGTCCCAGTTCGGTTGTCGTTCCAGGCCACCCACACGGTGCCGCCGATCCCATCGATCGACGGGGCCTCCATGTACGCATCCGGGTTCGTCGCGTCGTCGACGCGGACGGGCGCGGACCACGCGGTCCCGTTCTGCGACCACGAATAGTAGATGTGGCTCCACTGGACGTAGTCGAGCCCGACCAACTTGTAGCCGACGTGCGCCCACGCCACGTGCGCGACGCCGAGGTCGTCGAGGAACAGGTCGGGCGTCTTGAGCTCGTCGTACGACTTCGCCGCGCGGGCGACGAACGCCCGCTGCCACGTCGCGCCGCCGTCATCGGAACGCGCGGTCGCGATCCCGGGCGGACTAAACGCCTCCCACACTGCGACGATCGTGTTCCCCTTCGCCGCCAGGGCGGGGTGCATGTTGAGCGTGTCGAATTCGGACAGGAGCGTCTCCGAGCCCCACGTGTTCCCGGCGTCGGTCGATTCCCGAAGGTACACGCCGGGATGCGAGGGGTCGCGGAAGTCGTACCAGGCGATCCAGACGCGCCCGTTGCTCGCCGCGACGCGCGGGGTGTACGCCATCGCGCCGGGCGGGGCGCCGTCCATGCGGTACGGCAGGGACCACGCGATCCCGTCCGTCGAGGTCACGAGCCAGATCTCCTTGTTCTGCTCGAATGTGGCGTACAGGCGCCCCTGGCTGCCGACCGCCTCGCGCTCCACCGCGATTGATACGGCGAACGTGTTCCCGCCGGGCGCATCGACGCGGACCGGCGATCGCCAGGTGACGCCGTCCGAGGAACGCGAATAGTACGCGCCCCACTCGCCCGCGAGCTTCTCCTTCCACATCAGGTGCAGGTCGCCGACCGCGTCGACGGCCATCGCCGCGCCGTCCACCGCCGACGGGCCGATGGAGATAGCGACGTTCGATCCGGGATTCGGGAGCGCGCTCGCGCGGTGGAGTTGAGTGAGCGGGGCGAGGAGCGTCAGAACGAAGATCAAGGCCACGACCGTGGGCCCACGCGGTGAAAGCCGGCGAGCCGACAGCACGTCAGGAAGGCCCATCCTCCCTCCGCCGGTCGCTGAACGGACCGGAAACCCACTGGCGCACGCGCGTTCGATGGCGGCGCATCCCCTCGTCCGAAGCAGTGCCCGGCCGCTATCTATAGCTATTGGAACGGTCCTGTACGGATACATTTGGGTTGTGGCAGAAAGGGCATCGCGCACACCCGCCAACCCGTAAATACGGCGGACCTCATCCCGCCCCCATGAAGATCGGAATCCTCGGCAGCGGCGACGTGGGACGAGCCCTCGGATCGGGGTTCGCGTCCCACGGGCACGACGTGATGATCGGCACGCGGACCACGAGCAAGCCGGAACTCGTCAAGTGGCAGAAGGCGGCGGGGAAGCGAGCGTCGCTCGGAACGTTCGCGAACGCGGCGGCGCATGGCGAGGTCCTCCTCCTGTGCACGCGGGGCGACGTGACGGAGGCCGCGATCGAGTTGGCGGGGCCGAAGAACTTCGACGGCAAGGTCGTGATCGACGTCACGAACCCGCTCGACTTCTCCAAGGGCATGCCGCCGAGCCTCTTCGTCGGCACGACGGACTCCCTCGGGGAACGCATCCAACGGAAGCTCCCGAAGGCGAAGGTCGTGAAGTGCTTCAACATCGTGAGCAACGAGACGATGATCGACCCGAAGATGAAGGACGGGACGCCGGACATGCTCATCGCGGGGAACGACGCGGGCGCGAAGAAGGCCGTGGCGGGGATCCTGAAAGAGTTCGGCTGGGGCGACCCGATCGACGTTGGCGGCATCGACGGCGCGCGGTGGCTCGAGGCCTGGACTCCGCTGTGGGTGCGGATATGCCAGGCCGTCGACAGCTGGAGCGTCGCGTTCCGCGTGCTCCGCTCGTGAGCCCGCCAACCTACTCGCGCGAGGCTTGGCGGAGCCGGTCGAGGACGAAGCGCTTGTCGAGCACCGCCAAGAACGGCGCGGCGCGCGGCCCCTTCTCCGTCCCGAGCAGGACGAGGTAGAGGTTTCGGAAAAACCGCGAGGTGATCACGGGAAGCTTCTCGCCCTTCGTGAGCGCGACCATCGCATCCTTGATCGCCTCCTCCCGCCAATTCGCGGCCTCGGCTTTTGCGGCGAAGATTGAGAGCGACTCGCGATCCTCCCTCGTGAGTTGTGCGCGCACGGTGTCCGTGAGTCCCTCGAGCAGCACGACCTTGTTTTCCGGCGCGTACCCCTCGACCCATGCGCGCGCCTGCAGGAGGCGCCGCCCGATCCGCTCTCTCTCGTGGCCCTCAAGCTCGCGCGTGAGGACGCGCGTGTCGCGGAGTCGGCGCACGACCCAGTTCACGGTTCCGTCCTCCGGGGCGATCTGCGAGAGGAATGCGGCGTGGCGGTATGGCAAGCAGAACGGCGCGGCCGTTGGCGGCGTGTGCATCGCCGCCAATTCGTACGTGTGGCGGTGCAGCTGCTCTTCCTCCGTCTTGCCGCCGGCGTAGAACGCGATCTCTCCCACGTCGTACTCGTCATGGTACGTGTCCACTTTCGTGAGGTCGAGGAGGATGCGCCGCGACGGCGACACCGTGAGGTACCGGTAACGCAACACCGCGGGATCGCCGAGCGCGGCCCACGTCGCCGGACCGAACCCGATCGCGTCGCTGCTCCCCATGTCGCCCTTGTCGACGCCCTTCTCCCCGTACCCGACCCACTCGTACGGGATCCCGAACGGTGGGGTGAAGTGCATCACGGAAAGCGCAATCTCCTTGCACGAGTCGCGTGACCCGCCCGGCGCCGCGTGGTCCTTCCCGAACGGCTCGACGTCCACCGCCAGCACTTTCCAGATCGCGGGCCACTCGAGACGCCAGTTCAGCTTTCCGAGCTCGAGCTTCGACGTGCCCTTGTCGCCGCACTCGCACTCGTAGTCCGCCGACTCCGTCCCATTGATTCGAGTCGCCTTCGCGTTTCCGACGCGATGGCACAGGTTGCAGTACGGCTCGAAGGGAATCCAGCCCTCGGGGTACGGCTTGCGCGCGCGGTACTTGTTCACGACGGCCCGCACCTCCTCGGCCCGCCCCGCCAAATCGCCGATCAATGCGCGCATGTCCTGCCGGCGATACAGTTCCGTCGTGCTCGTGATCTTCACGTCCGGCGCATAGTGCGGCAGGTACGAGGAGAACTCCGCCCAGTAGTGGTCGACCCAGTTCCCGTGGCACCCATGGGGGTCGGGCACGTCGATCAGTCGTCGCCCCACGTACTGTTGTGCCGTCGTCCCTGGGAACTGGGCGAGCTGCCAGTCCTTCCCCTTCCACTGGTCCTGCGTGTATTGGACCAGGCCTTGGGTGACCTCGCGGCCCTCCTGTCGAAACACCCGGGCGAGGCAATGGCTGAGGACGATCTCCCCGCGCAAGCGGCCGACGTGCTGGAGCCCGCTCACGCTCAGGCCGCCGTTGATCACGAGCGCGCGCTTCGCGCCGACGGAGGCCTTGACCTCGTCGAGAAGCGCGTCGAACCAGTGGACCATGGTCTACGCGATCGCCCGCGCCCGCAGCAGCGCCCGGAGCGGCACGCCGAGGAGCTCGTTCTGTTCCGTCTTGTTCACGACGACGACCGCGAGCACGGCCTGCCCGTCCGCCTCCTGGAGGTCGTTGATCGCCCCGCTGATCGTGTCGCCCGAGGAGAGGACGTCGTCGATGATCACGACTTTCTTCCCCTCGACGGACGCGTAGTTCGAGGACCACGCCCCGCCGCCGTGGCGGGTCTCGCTCGGCCGGTAGATCGCGAGCTCCTTCCCCATGTCCTCGCTGATCAGGGTCGCATACGGGATCCCGTTGATCGCGACGCCTGCGATCGTGTCGGCTTCCGCGCCCGCCTTCTCGGACTCCTCGAGGATGATATCCGTCATCGCCGCCGCCAGGAACCCGATCCGGTTCCCGTACACGCCGACGGACCGCCAGCCGATCTTGACGTCCTTTGGGGGCTCCCCGCCTTTGAGCCCGCGCGTGAGGAGCCACGTCACGGTCTCCGGCGAGAGGTGGAGCTCGTCCCCGATCTCCTTCTCGCTGAGCCCCTTCTCCTTGTACTCGTGGGCCTTCTTCGCGAGACTGTCGATGCTCTTCATGTCGACCACGGTGAGCGCCATCCCGAGGACGTTATTTAAAGTGTCTTTCCCCTCCGAGGACCCACTCCCTTGGTCGGATCGAAAGCCTACGTTGCGCGGCGAAGGCGGACGACGTCCTTGCGCGCGGCAAGGAAGACCTCGCACTCGTTTAGGAAACTGCGGCCGAGGAGGGCGTCTGCGCCCGGAAGGACGGCGCTCGCGACGCCCTCCAAGCGGATGGTGCCCACCGTGACCGTTGGGTAGTACACGGTCGCGGGGTACTCCTCGTCCCCCACGGACGTCAGGACCATTTCGCCGGAGCGGAGTCCCGACAGGTCCCATGGGACGAGCTCGCTCGGGAACACGCAGACGTCCGCGCCTGTGTCGACGACGGCAGAAGCCGCCGCGACACGGTCCCGTCCGAACGCGATCCCGACCCGGACCTGAGGGGAGGGCAGAAGGCCCTCGCCGCGGACGAAGCGCCCTTGGCCCTCGCCGATCATCGGGGGCTCACCCGGAAACCCGGGCCTCGCACGACCGTGGGCCTCCCGCCCGGATTCACGCGCTCAACGAAGATCGGCTCCTCGTCCCGGTGGAGTACGCGCTGCACGAGCGCATTCAGCTCGTCGTCGTGATCGAGGATCCGTCCCTCGTGAAGGGCGACGAAGCGGTTGAGGTACTTCGGGTCCCTCGCGAGCTCTTTGAGCTTCTTTCGCCGCGCCTCGCGTTGCGCCGCGCCCAAGCCCGCTTCTCCTCGGAGGGAGGCGCTCCGGGCGCTTGTCGCCAAGTAGTGGCGGACCGCGACTCGGATGACTTCAGACCGGTTCGAGAACGCCCCGCTTCGTTTTCGGGAGCTTCGCGGCGACGGTCTCCATCGGATTTACCATGGTATACCGCGTACTTAATGCTTGCCGGCAGAACTCCGAATCTCGTGCTACGTCCACACCGCCCCGACCAGGAGTCGAGACGATCTTACGTACCTGCAGGACATCGACGGCGCAGTTCCACCCGTTGAACCGGGGCCCCAAGCCCTGATTGCGGACTCGGAAGAAGGTATAAGTCGGCGCGGTCCGTTCCACGCTTGGGCGGCGTTCTCACGGTCCAGGAATACGGCTTCTATGTCGGCGGCAGATGGGCGAACCCGAGGGACCGGAAGAGGCTCGAGACGCTCAACCCCGCGACGGGTGAGGTCCTCGCGACGTTCCCGCAGGGGACGAAGGACGACGTCGCCGCGGCGGTGAAATCCGCCAAAGGCGCGTTCGAGAAGTGGAAAAGGACGCCGCCGCCACGGCGGGGCGAGTTCCTCCTCGAAGCCGCCAGGATTTTCCGGAAGCGTAAGGAGGAGCTTGGCCGCAGCGTGACGACGGAGATGGGCAAGGTCATCGCGGAAGGCCGCGGCGACGTGCAGGAGGCGATCGATTTCTACGAGTACGCAAGCGGCGAGGGTCGCCGCTTCATGGGCTACACGGTCCCGTCCGAACTCCCGAACAAGATCTGCCTTTCGATCCGACTGCCCGTCGGCCCCGTCGCGCTCGTCACGCCGTGGAACTTCCCGATCGCGATTCCCGCATGGAAGAGCGGCGCCGCGCTCATTGCGGGATGCACCGTCGTGTTCAAGCCGTCCTCCCTCACCCCTCTGTGCGGCGGGCGTCCCGCCGGGCGTTTTCAACTTCATCGTCGGTCCCGGCGCAACCGCCGGCGACGCGCTCATCCGGCATCCGGACATCCGCGCGATCTCGTTCACCGGCGGCGTCGACTCCGGCAAGGAAGTGTACAGGGCCGCCGCGGAGAGGATGATCAAGGCGGGCCTCGAGCTTGGCGGGAAGAACCCGATCCTCGTCATGGAGGACGCGGACCTCGACCTCCTCATCGACGGCGTGATGTTCGGCGCGTTCGGGACCGCGGGGCAGCGGTGCACCGCCACGTCGCGCCTCATCGTCCACGCCGACGTCTATAACGAACTCCTGAGGCGGTTGCTGAAGCGCACCGAGGCGCTCAAGGTCGGGAATCCAATCGATCCGAAGATCGACATGGGCCCGGTCGCCAGCGCGGACCAGGAGAAGAAGGTCCTGGAGTACATCGAGATCGGGAAGAAAGAGGGCGACAAACTCCTGATCGGCGGGAAGAAGCTCCGCGGCGGCGCATACGACCGAGGATTTTTCCTGGAGCCGACGATCTTCGAGGTCAAGCCGACGAAGCGGCTCGCGATGGAGGAGATCTTCGGCCCCGTCCTCAGCGTGATCAAGGTGAAGGACTACACTGAGGCCGTGGCGGTCGCGAACTCCGTGGAGTACGGGCTCTCGTCGTCGATCTACACGAACGACGTCCGTCGCGCGTTCGCCGCGATGCAGGACCTCGAGGCGGGGATCACGTACATCAACGCCCCGACGATCGGCGCGGAGGTGCAGATGCCGTTTGGCGGGGTGAAGAGCACGGGGCCGACGGACACGCGCGAGGCGGGATTCACCGCGGTCGACGAGTTCACGTCCGTGAAGACCGTGTACGTCGACTACAGCGGGCGACTGCAGCGCGCGCAGATCGACACCGCCAAACTGCTCGGCGAAGGATAGACCGCGCCATGTATACACACGCGGTTACAGAATCAACATAAAGCCCGACGCGATGGTAGGTTTGGGGTACGGGCGCATGGAATCCTCCCCACACCGGGTGGAGACGTGCGACAACTGCGGACGGCCCATCGATGAATGCGCGTGCCGGTGCCCCTACTGCGGCGAGATTGAAGACTGCGAGTGCGCGATCGGCGCGGCGACGGCGGGCGGGGACTGACGGATGACGAAGAACGAGCTCACGTGGCTGATCGGCGGCCCGCAGGGGAGCGGCGTCGACTCGAGCGCGAACATCTTCGGCCGCGCGTGCGCGTACGGGGGCCTGCAGGTCTTCGGGAAGCGCGAGTACTACTCCAACATCATGGGCGAGCACAGCTACTTCCAGATCCGGGTCTCGGAGAAGCCGATCCACTCGCACATGGACCCGCTCAACGTTCTCGCGACGTTCGAGGCGGAGACCCTGTTCCGCCATATGGAGTACGTGACGAACGACGGCGCGATCGTGTACGACCCCGAGATCGCGGCGACGAAGCTCTCTGACATCCCGACGATCGAGGCCCGCGCGAAGGCGGACCTGAAGGCATACTTGCTCACGCATGGCGTCGGCGAGACGATCCAGGACGCGCTTGACGCCGCCAAGCAACGCGGCGTCACCGTCGTCCCCGTGCCGATGGCAGACTTCCTCGCCCAGGTGGCGAAGAAGTTCAACGTCGACCAGCTGAGCAAGCTGAACCGCATGGTGAACGTGCTCGCCGTGTCCACGTGCATGGGCCTCCTCGGGTACGATTTCGAGCAGATCAAGAAGGCCGTGCACTACGTGTTCCGCGCCAAGAAGAGCGTCGCGGAGATGAACACGTTCGGCGCGGAACTCGCGTACGCGCACGGCGCGAAGAACCGGCCGCCGACGTTTGCGCATCACCTCGCGCCGGTGGCGGTGAGCGAAAAGCGCATCTTCGTGTCCGGAGCCCAGGCGATCGGCCTCGCGAAGATGGCGAGTGGCTGCCGCTTCCAGACGTACTACCCGATCACGCCCGCGTCCGACGAGAGCGAATTCCTCGAGGCGAATGCGGTCCTGCCGACGGGCGTCGAGACGGACAACCCCGAGGCGCAGGAGGCCACGTTCCTGAAGGAGAACGGGAACTCCGTCGTCGTGATGCAGACGGAGGACGAGATCGCAGCGATCACGATGGCGAACGGCGCGGCGTTGGCGGGGACGCGCAGCTCCACCGCCACGAGCGGCCCCGGCTTCTGCCTCATGATGGAAGGAATTGGATGGGCTGCAATCAACGAAGTCCCGGTGGTCATCACCCTCTACCAGCGCGCGGGCCCGAGCACGGGGATGCCGACGCGTCACGAGCAGGGCGACCTGCGCTTCGCGATTCACGCGGGCCACGGGGACTCGCCGCGCATCGTGTTTGCCTCGGGCGACATGACGGAGGCGTTCTACGATACGATCAAGTCGTTCAACTTCGCGGAGCGGTATCAGTGCCCCGTGATTCATCTCGTGGACAAGGCGCTCGCGAACAGCAACCAGACGCTCCCCTACTTCGCGCTTGACGGCGTGCGAATCGACCGGGGTGTGTTGGCCCGCCCCGGCGGGAACGGCGGGTACGAACGGTTTGCGCTCACGCCAAGCGGTATCAGCCCTCGCGCGGTGCTCGGCATGCCCGGGACGATCTTCTGGAACACGGGCGACGAGCACGACGAGACGGGCCACATCACGGAGGACCCGATCGTTCGCATCGCGATGATGGACAAGCGCATGGGCAAGCTCGACCTCGCCGCCAAAGAGATCCCCGTCGAGGATCAATACGCGTTCCATGGAGACAAGGACGCGGAGACCATCGTCGTGAGTTGGGGATCGACGAAGGGCGCACTCCTCGACGCGATGGCGGCGTTGCAGGCCGCGGGTCGCAAGATTGGATTCCTCCAGCTCCGCCTCCTCCATCCGTTCCCGTCGGAGGCGGTCGCGAAATTCCTGCGAGGACGCAAGGCGATTGTCGACGTGGAGATGAACTACGGTGCCCCGCTGGCGGGGCTCATCCGCGAGAACACAGGGATCGGGGTCACCCACCGCATCGTGAAGTTCCAGGGGCGGCCGATGTCGTGCAACGAGCTCGTCGAGAGTTTGGCGGCGATCCTCGACGGCAAGGCCGCGCCGAGGCAGGTGTTGCGCAATGGCGCCTGAAGTGCTGCTCAAGCCCGCGGACTTCCAGACGGACGTCCACAACGACTGGTGCCCCGGCTGCGGGGACTTCGGGATCCTGAAGGCGATCCAGATGGCCCTCGCGGACCTGA
>VBMQ01000005.1 GCA_005878375.1 Methanobacteriota archaeon
TCAACTCCCGCCACCACTTCGGCGGCGGGTTCATCGGCGACTACACGGGCCTCGCGGTCGGCTCGGACAATGTCTTCCACGCGGTGTGGACGGACACGAACAACAAGCAGGACGTCGTGTGGTGGTACGGCTTCGAGTTCGTCCCGACGACGGTCAACCAGCAGGACATCGCGATGGCGTCGGGGAGCTTCTGAGGCCGCGGCGCCTGTTGAACGCGACGGCCCCCAATCCGTCACGGTGAGGGAGAAGGAGTCGCGGCACGGCGACGGAGCGCGCTCGGCACAGACGCGAGCAGGAGGAACGCGAACGCCGCCAAACTCACGCCCCATCCGAGGGAGCCGCCCCACGAAACCGTGATGCCCGATCCGCTCACCCCGCCGAAGAAGCCAGCGATCGGCGACCCGTAGGGGAGCCCGCTCGCCGCGAAGGCGCTCGGAAGGGCCTCGAAGAGATAGAGGGGCGCCGCGAGGGCCGCGATCGCCGCCGCCAATCCGGCGAATCCCGAGACGCGGTCGAGGGGCCGCCGCTTCGCGCTTCCGAGACGCAGGAGAAACGCGAGGAGTGCCGCGATCAACGCGAGGGACGCGAGGCCGAACGCAACCGCGAAGGCCCCCGCCACCGGGCCGTACTCCGAATCCTCCGCGACAAGCGGGGCGTAGGCGGTGCACGCGCCCGACGGCCGCACGCACAGGGACGTGAGACCAAAGACGAACGAGGTCTCCCCGCTCGGGCTCGTGGAGGAGAGGGTCCACCACGGAAGGATCATCGCTGCCCCCGCCAATACGAGGGCGATGGCGAGGAACGCGAGCGGTCCTGCGCGACGCGATCGCGAGGTTCTGCTTCCTTGGGCCGTGACGCTTCCGTTCATCTCGATTCCCCCTGCAGTGCGGTCCTACGGCGGGATGAAGATCGAGACGGCCGCCGCATTGTTCGTCAGGTCCGGATCGAAGGTCGACGTGCCCACGGTCGCGGTGTCTGTGATGATGTCCAGGTTGCGGGTCGTCGAGATGTAGATGTGGAACGAGACCGTCGTCCCGGCGGCGATCGTCGCGAGGTCGCACGTGAGGACGTTCACCGTCAAATCGACGCCGCACCCGCCTGTGTCGAACACGTAGTGGACGGCGGCCGTGCTCGGGGACAACGGTAGCGCGTCGACGACGACCACGTCCTGGGCGTCCGACGAGCCGTGGTTCGTCACGTTGACCCAGAACATGATCATCGCGGACGGGTCGCAAATCTCGCAGTTCGCGTCCAGTTCGATCTCCAAATCCGCGACCACAGCAATGTTCGTGACCTCGCGGTCGAAGTTGTTCGAGTTGTCGAGGTCGAGAGCGTCGCTCGCCGCGATCGCATCGTTGACGATTCGATCGTGCGCCGACACCGCCACGCGCACGGAGATCGTCATCGCCTCCGAGGTGCCCACGTCAATCGTTCCGAACGCACACCGCGTCGCGTCTTCGGGATCTCCCGGAGTGCCCGCCACGCACGACCCGCCGCCCGTACCGGTGACGGTGAGAAGGCGGACTTCCGCGGGGAGGTTGTCCGAGACGACGACGTTCGTGGCCGTCGAGGGCCCGAAGTTCGTGACGACGAGCGCGTAGGCGAGCGGGTCGCCCGGCGCGACCGGGTCGACGGAGTCCGTGATCGAGAGCGAGAGATCCGATACCGGCAGGTTCGTGACCGCGTCCACGGCCTGGTTGTTCGAGTGGTCCGGGTCCGTGGAGTTCGTGAACACCGTGGCGACATTGTCGAAGTCCCCGCCTTCGTTCGAGACGATCGTGACCGTGATGATCGCGCGCCCGTTGATCGGGACGGTGCCGATATCGCACCGGAAGGCGACGTCGGCCTCCGTGATCGTGCACGGGAAAGGTCCGGCGGCGACGCCGACGAACCGGAAGGTCGGAGTGCCCAGCGTGTAGTCGGCCGGGTCTACATCCGTCAGGATTGTGTCCTCCACGGAGACGTTCCGGGGCAGCGCGGGGCCGAAGTTGTCCACGATCACATTGCACGTGATCGTCGAGCCCGCCATCGCGAAGTTGTCGGGCTTGCAGATCTTTGTCGCCTGCAGGTCCGCGGTGTCCTCCGCAGTGATCGGGATCTCCGAGATCGAGAACTCGAGCTCGTACTGCCCGCCTGCGGTGACGTCCTGGTTGCCCACGCCGTAATCCGAGGGGCCGAACGTCGCGTCGAGCTGATTGTAATCATCGTTGTCGAGGAAGTTCGTGAGGTCTAGGAGGCAGCCCGCGTACGCGGCGATCGTCAGGGGGTTCGTGATCAGAGTGTCCCCGAACCGGCCGTCGAGACAATCCTGGTCGTACCCGTGCGCGCGCACGGTCACGTCCATGCCGTTCGCGACGTAGTAGTCGAAATTCGCGCCGGAGAATCCCATCTCCCCGTCGCCGAGGCCGCCGTCGTCATCGTAGTCGTTCATGTCCCCCGTCGCGAACGTGGACATGCGGATCCACTCGTTCGGGGCGCGGTTCACGTTGAACCAGAAGAACGAGCACTCGCAGTCGCCGGGGTCCAGGTCCATGTCGTCGTGAAGGTCCATCTTGTTCAAGGAGAGGGAGAAGTGCCGGAGGTCCGAGGGCGGGTAGATCCAGCCCACGTAGATCCTGCGTGCGTACACATCCTCGGGGGTCGCCCCGCTCCCTGCGAGGGGGACGGTGACATGGAACGCGGTCGGGTTGGCGGCGGGCGTCGGCACGAGGGTCGGCGCCACGCCAATCGTGTTGCCGGGCCCGCCCTCGACGAGGCTGACGGGGACCGCGCTCGAGAACGGCTTTGGCGGGAGCAGGATGTCGAACTCGTAATTGTCGTCGATCGGAAGGCCCCGGTGCGGGTACGGCTCCACGCACGCGTTCGCGATCGGGTCCACGATGATCGACCACCCGCACTCGAGCACGTCCGTGACGAGCCCGGAGTGGCCGTGGATATACAGGTCGGTGGCGGTGACGCGCACGGGCGTCGTCCCCGTACCCGGCATCGGCCGCACCTGGTCGCGCATCGAGGCGAACGCGCGGGCCGGATGGATCTCCGAGCGGTAATGGTTGACCCCGCCGACGTCCGTCGGGTGGCCGCAGTCGAAGATCCAGGCGCCATTGACCCAGACCCGGTCTCCCTCGTTCGGCCACGCCCACTTAGGGAACGTCCGTTGGGGGTCCGAACCGGTCTCGCTCGTGAAGGTCCCGATCTCCCACTCGACCTCGATCGTGTCCGGGGTGCCGTCGCCGTTCTCGTCCTTCGCGACGTCGGACAGGATCCCGTCCTGGCCTGGGTCGAGGGTGATGTCCGTGTTCTGATCGTGCGAGTCGTGGGTCGCGGGGAAGTCCGTCGACGTGATCCGGCTCTTCACCGCCACCCCGGACGCGTCGCGGAACTGATCCGCGGGATCGACCCACACCCAACCGGGCTCGGGAATGTCGAACCCGAACAGCCCGAAGAAGTCGAAGCTGAGGATCGTGTCGCAGCCCCCGGACGACCCATCGATGGGCGCCGTCGGCCTTGGTCCACCGCCCCCTTGCGTACCGAAGCCGGGCGGCAGCCGCGGCGCGGGTGCGCTTCCAGGACCGGTGAACACTCCATAGAAAACGCCCATCACCATCACAGTTGCCAACGCCGCCGCACCAAATTGTCCAACGCTCGAAACTTTCGTCGTACCTTCCCCCTGGGGGCCCCCGCATCGGCATGACATTATATAACGCTCCGGTCCGGTTCTCAAATTTGTATTCCCACCGGTTGGAACATCGCTACAAACTTGGAATTTCTATGATGGAGCGGAGGGATTCCGGATCTCCAAACCCTTTTAACGGATGCCCAACTCCGGTCGCCGGAATGGCGGACCTGCGGGCGGAGGTCGCCGGAGTGAAGCTCCGGAACCCGACGTTGCTCGCCTCTGGATTTCTCGACGAGACGGGCGGCTCGATGCTCCGCGTCTTCAACGCGGGCGCCGGCGGGGTCGTCACGAAGTCCGTCGGCCCGGAGCCGCGCGAGGGGAACCTGAATCCGACGGTCGTGGAACTGCCCGTCGGTCTCCTCAACGCGGTCGGGCTCCCGAACCCGGGGATCGCGGACTACGAGGCGGAGGCGAAAGTCGCCGTGTCTGGCGGGGCCGCCGTGATCGGGAGCGTCTACGGGCGCGACGCGCAGGAGTACGCGGCGGTCGCGAAGCGCATGGCCTCGTACGACGTCTTGGCGGTGGAGTTGAACCTCTCGTGCCCGCACGCGAAGGGGCTCGGCACGGAGATCGCGCAGGACCCCGAGGCGGTCGAGGAGATCACGCGCGCGGTGAAGAAGGTCGTCCACGTGCCGGTGTGGTCAAAGCTCTCGCCGAACGTCGCAGACATCGCCTCGTTCGCCGACGCCGCCAAACGCGGCGGCGCGGACGCGGTCACGGCGATCAACACCGTCAAGTCGATGGCGATCTCCGCGGACCTCAAGATGCCCGTGCTGAAGAACGGATACGGCGGACTCAGCGGTCCTGCGATCAAGCCCGTGGGATTGCGCTGCGTGTACGAGATCTTCGAGGCCGTGGACATCCCGATCGTCGGCGTCGGCGGCATCGAGACGGGCGCGGATGCGATCGAGTACCTGATGGCGGGGGCGCGCGCGGTCCAGATCGGCACCGCCCTCCTGCGCCGCGGCCTCGACGTCTTCCCCCGCGCGTGCGCGGAGATGTCCACATGGATGGACGCGAACGGGTACGCGAAGGTCGGGGACCTCGTGGGGGCGGCGCATGGCAAGTAGAGCGACGCAGGTCGTCCCCCTCGAGGACGTCGTCGTCGAGTGTCACGACGCGAAGACGTACCGGTTCTCCGCGGACGGCGAGCCGCGCCCGGGCCAGTTCCTGATGCTGTGGATCCCGCGGCGCGACGAGGTCCCGATGGCGTATTCGTACCTCCGCAATCCGATGGGCATCACGGTCCGCGAATACGGGGACGCAACGCGCGCGTTGGCGGCGGAGGCGAAGAAGGGATATCGCGTCGGCGTCCGCGGCCCGTACGGGAACGCGTTCGCGATCGAAGGGACCCGGGCGCTCGCGGTTGCGGGCGGGGTCGGGATCGCGTCCGTCATCGCGGCCGTCGAGGCGTTCGCGGAGGCGAACATTCCGATCGAGACGGCGTTCGGCGCCCGGACGAAGGATGAGCTGATGCTCCTCGATCGACTGAAGGTGGCGGGGGCCGTGCACCTCGCGACGGACGACGGCACCGCGGGCCACCACGGGTTCGTGACGGACGTCGCCGCCAAACTCCTCGCGGGCGGGACGTTCGACATGGTCCTCACGTGCGGCCCCGAGGTCATGATGAAGAAGGTCGTCGACGCCGCCAACGGGCGGGGCGTCCCCGTGCAGGCGTCCCTCGAGCGGTACATGAAGTGCGGCATCGGGATCTGCGACGCGTGCGTCCTCGACGACCGCCTCGTCTGCGCGGACGGCCCGATCTTCTGGGGCGAGGCGCTCGCGGAGTCGAAGGACTTCGGCCATTGGCGGCGGAACATCTGCGGGCAGCGCGTGAAGGCCTAGCCGCTCCCGTAGGTTCTTGGCGGTGGTCGCGTAGTCCCCGCCATGGCCACGAGCCGTCGGCGGGCCCCGCCAATCAGGATCCGCCGCGCGACCGTGAAGGACCTCGACGTCCTCGTCCACCAGCGCCGCCAAATGTGGCGGGACATCAGCGGCTCGTCGACGGAAGACCTCGACCCCGCGGACGCCGCGTACCGACGCTGGGCCCGGCAGCGGATGCAGTCGGGACGGCTCGTCGCGTTCGTCGCGGAGACGAAAGCTCGCGAAGTCGTCGCGGGCGGCGCCGTCTGGGTCCGCGAGATCCAGCCGCGCCCCGGAGCGGCCCTCCGCCGCCAACCGTATCTTCTCTCGATGTACACGGAGCCCGCCTTTCGCGGGAAGGGCCTCGCCACGAAGATCGTCAAGACCGCGATCGCGTGGGCGAAGGCGCGCGGGTTCCCGTCGATGACGCTCCACGCCTCCGACCTCGGGCGCGGGGTGTATGAGAAGCTCGGCTTCCGCATGACGACGGAGATGCGCCTCCGGTTCGCCCGTCGCTAGCCCGACGACCCCGCCAAATACGCCTTCAGCGCGGCGAGCTCGATCTCCGCGATGACGGGGTGCTTGTGCGGCCGGAACCCGAGCCGGTTGTTGATCGAGAGCATCGCCGGGTTCTTCGTCGCGTTCCCCGTCCGCACGACGCGCGCACCGGGGAACTCCTGCCGGACCCGGAGGAGCATCGCGGCCTTGAGCCACTTGCCGAGGCCTCGACGCGTGTGCTTCGGCCGGACGCCCGTCAATCCCTGCCCGAGCATCGTGGGCTCGTCCGGCACGTAGAAGATCTCCGTGAGCCCGGACACTTCCCCGTCGGGCTCGAGCGTGTAGGCGCCGAGCCAGCTCCCGTGCACGTCCGCGTTCAGCGCGGCCCGCTCGCGGAACGACTCGGGCGTCGTGACGATCCCCCGGAAGGAGCTCTCGCCCATGGGCTGTTCATTGAAGACCTCCGTGAACGCCCGCGAGTATTCCTCGATGATCTCCTCGGGGACCGCATCCCGGAACCAACGCAGCGTGGTCGTGGGCGATCGCGCAGGGCCCTCCGCGACCCAGCGTTCGACCATCGGCCAGTCCACGCGGTCCAGGGCGAGGCGGTTCTCGAACCGCGTCTGCACGACCCGGACCCCGATGGCGTCCGCGAACGCGCGTCCGTCCCCCTCTTCAATCCACGTGTCGATGACGGACCGTCCGTGGTGGTCGGCGAACTCCGCGACCTTCGGAAGCAACGCGCGAGCGATGCCGCGCCGGCGAAACGGTCGGAGGATCTCGATCCTCGCGTCGCAGATGTGCTTGTTCATCTCGTGGGGCGGGGAACCGGGACGTGACATGTCGACCGTCACCTCCCCGATCTGGACCTCGCGTCGGCCCGGTTCGAGGATCGCGATGTGGAAGGACTGCCAGTGCGGGTGCTCCCGTCGCATCCACGCCTCGACCGCCGCATCCGTCCAATCCGGATCGTCCGCGTCCGTCTCGCGGTGGCGGAGCCTCCGGTAGGCGTGAAACCGCGCCCACTCCTCGCGGGACGCGGTCTTGGGGTCGAACGGGACCGTCTCGATCTCCATGCCCCGTCCCCACGCAGGAACCCCTATCTAAGGATATCCGAGGGTCCCGCCAATTTACGCAGCGCACCGGTCAGAACCGGCCGCCCGCCCCGCCCCCGCCCGAACGACCCCCGCCGAAATCGCCTCGCCGCGAGAAGCTCGAGAGGTCGATGTTCGTCGAGGTGTACGTCGTGCTGCTCGACGTCGTCCCGGACGACGTCCCTCCGTAGGAAAAGTGCCCTCGTTTCTTCATCACCGCGACGACGACGAGCCCGAGGAGGATCAGGACGCCGAACACGGCGCAGAAGAGGACCCAGTCGAACGCGTACAAACTGGACGGTCGAGGCGGGGTCGGGCCCGGGACATAGTTGTCCACGATCTCCTGGCCCACCGCCAAGGTCGTGTTGTACAGCGCGGTGTAGACGTCCCCCGTCTCAAGGTTCGGCACCAATTCCGTCCGCCCGATCCGGCCGACCTTCGCATCGTTGAGGACCCCTTCCAGTCCGTAGCCGACCTCGATCCTCCACGCCTGCTCGTCCATCGAGATGAGGATCAGGACCCCGTTGTCCATCCCCCGCTTCCCGATCCCGTTCGCCTCGAACGTCTTCGCCGCGAACGCGTTGATCCCGAACGGCTGCGTCGTGTTGACGACGAGCACCGCGATCTCCGCGGACGTCCGGTAGTCGACCTCCTGGCACAGGGCCGTGATCGAATCGAATTCCTCCGACGCGAGCGTTGGCGGTTGGGCGAGATCGTTCACGTAGAGGAAGACGTCCGGGACCGCGGGCTCGGCAGGGCGATTCGACGCGAGGAGGCCGAAGACGACCGCGGGGACGACCACGAGGGCGGCCATCCCGAAGGCGATCGAGCGCGAGGGAACGACCAAACTGCACCGCCATTCCGGATGAAAGGTTGGGTACTTGAATCCGGTGCGGGCCGTGAAGGGGCGATCCCCACTCGCGCGCTACTCTTCTTGGCTGGATCGAAGGAAGACTTGGTACGTGACCGCGTCCCAGGCATTGTGGATGCCGACGAAGAGGAGCACGAGCGCGGCCGCGCCGACGAAGAAGAGGGCGGGGCGGGCATCACTGAACGCCGCGTACGCGGACATCGCCAGGATAGAGTACGCCGCAACGGGAAGCAGAACGTGGAACAACCAGTCCTCGAGCACAAGCTCGTAGGCCTTTTGGGCGCGCATACGCCGAGCTACGATGACGACGTAGGCTATCCCGCTGAGACCGACAAACCCCCAGAGAACAGCGACAATCGTGATGTCGTCCCACGGCGCGCTCACGATCGCCGCCAGAAAAAGGACGACGGCGAAATGGACGACGCTTGGCGTCGCAAACGCACCGCCGACTTGCGCGGTCCCGCGGGGGATCGGCCGCGAAGCAATGAGCGTGAGGACGACGAACTGCAATCCGATCAGGGCGCCGGCGGACGAGCCGACGATCACGTAGAAGTTTTCCCATCCGTCGAGTGCGGACATGATCGATCGACCCCCTCGCGCTGGCGGCGACTAGAGCGCCTGGCTTTCATAAACGTTGCACTCGCCACGAGAGAGGATGCGTGGGCCAGGATTCACGCGCCCTTTTGCTAGTACGGCTTTAAGCCGGAGGCCGGAAGAAGTCCGTCGCACGTGCGGGGACGCTCGGGGTAGCGACCGTCCCCAACTCGTGGTCGGTATTCATGCTCCGCAGGGGCGTGCGCCGCGAGGGGAGTCACGGCAAGCAAGTGATCCTGCCCAAACGACCCATCCGGCTTGGGACTCCGTGCGACCATTATCAACCTTGAAATCAGCT
>VBMQ01000033.1:0-8938 GCA_005878375.1 Methanobacteriota archaeon
TCGATCTCATCTGGGAATTCTGCCGACGCGAAGGCGAGGACCTCAAGCATCGTTCCACCGCCAAGGTTCGATTCCGCGTCTACGCGCTCCACGAACTCCGCGACCTCCTCCGGCGGGCCGGATGGAAGGCGGTGGACGAGGTCGGGTCCTTCGCGCTCGAACCCGTGACCGCGGAGAAGAAGCGGCTTATCGTCGTCGCGTCAAAGGCTTAAGGGCCCCGCCATTACGGGAGCGATGGCGGCGCCCGTCTGGCTGCCCTACGTTCTCACCGCGTTCTTGGCGGTGACGATCGGCATCTTCCTCCGCCGCTTCACGCACATCGTCCGCCTCCTTCGCGCGGGCAAAGCGAAGGAGAAGCGGTGGGACCACATTTCTGAGCGCGTCGACTCATTCATCGTGAACGGGCTCCTGCAGAAGAAGGTCTACCGCTCGATCCCCGTCGGGATCCTCCACTCGTTCATCTTCTGGGCGTTCGTGATCCTCGGCGCGAGCGTCGTCGAGATCACGGCGCAGGGCTACACGCCCGGATGGCAGATCCCTGTCCCCGCAGCGTTCCTGTACGGGCCGCTCTATCTTGCCGAGGAAATCATCGCGGTCCTCGCGATGATCGGCATAGCGATGGCCCTTGTCCGTCGGTACGTGGTCCGGCCGAAGAAGCTCATGCACGAGGGCTTTCTCGACGCGACGATCGTCCTGATGTTCATCCTGGGAATCGTGACGTCCCTCCTCCTGTTCAACGCCGCCGAACACGCGCGCGGCGTGATCCCCGCGCAGTACGTCGCGTGGAAGCCCATCTCGGGATTCCTCGCGGACGTCTCGATCGTGGCCCTCAACCCGGACCTATTCTGGTGGGTGTTCTGGGCCGCGCACGTCGGCCTCCTGTTCTCGTTCCTCGCGTACATCCTGTACAGCAAGCACTCGCACATCGTGTTCGCGATCGTGAATGCGTTCTTCATCAACATGGAGCCAAAAGGCGCGATCAAGCCCATCGACCTCGAGAAGACGGAGACGTTCGGCGCGCAGCGCGTGGAACAGTTCAGCCTGCGGCAGCTCCTCGACGGGTTCGCGTGCACGGAGTGCGGGCGGTGCACGGACAGCTGCCCCGCCAACGCGACCGGGAAGCCGCTCGACCCGATGCGCCTCATCGTGAACATGAAGGACACGCTCCTCGAGCAGGGGCCCGCGATCTTGGCGGGGAAGACGGACGGGCTTCCGAACATGTTCGCGACCGTGCACCCGGAGGAGGGAATCTGGGCGTGCACGACGTGCTACGCGTGCGTGTACGAGTGCCCCGTGTTCAACGAGCACGTGCCGAAGATCATCGACATGCGGCGTCACCTCGTCCTCATGGAGGGAAAGATGCCGCCGGAGGCCGCGGAGACGATGCGCAAGATCGAGCAGAACTACAACCCGTGGGGCATCGGCTGGGACCAGCGCGGGAAGTGGGCGGAGGGACTCGGGATCCCGACGATGGCGGAGAACGGCGGCGACGTTGACTACCTGTTCTGGGTCGGGTGCGCGGGCTCGTTCGACGAGCGGAACCGCAAGGTCGTGGCGGCGTTCGCGCGCCTCATGCAGAGGGCGGGCGTGAAGTTCGCGATTCTGGGTTCCGAGGAGAAATGCACGGGCGACCCCGCCAGAAGAATCGGAAACGAATACCTCTTCCAGACGATGGCGAAGGCGAACGTCGAGACGCTCAACGCCCGGGGCGTGAAGAAAATCGTGACCGCGTGCCCGCACTGCTTCAACACCCTCAAGAATGAGTATCCGCAGTTTGGCGGGACGTACGAGGTCATCCACCACTCACAGCTCCTCGCGGAACTCCTCGAGCAAGGGAAGCTCACGCCCAAGAAACCCGTGGCGGCGAAGGTCACGCACCACGACTCGTGCTACCTTGGGCGGTACAACGACATCTACGATGAACCCCGCCAAGTCCTCGAGGCCCTTCCCCAGATCCAGACGGTCGAGATGACGAAGTGCCGGGACAAGGGGTTCTGCTGTGGGGCCGGCGGCGCCCGGATGTGGATGGAGGAGACGATCGGGGAGAAAGTGAACCACCGCCGCCTGAGCCACGTGACGGAGACCGGCGCGGAGATTGTCGCGACCGCGTGCCCGTACTGCCTCATCATGATGGACGACGCCGCCAAAACGAAGAACGTGGACGCGAGCCTCGCGCGGGCGGACATCGCGGAACTGCTCGACCGTGCGGTCTAGATCCGGTCGACCTTCGCCGCCATCTTGAAGTCCCGGTCCGTGAGGCCGTCCCGGTCGTGCGTCGTGAACCGGACGCGGACCTTCGTCCACGAGTTCAGCAGGTCCGGATGGTGGTCCGCCTCCTCCGCGAGCTCGAAGATGCGGTTCATGAATCCCACCGCCTCCAGGAAACTCTCGAACCTCCACGTCCGCTCGATCGAATCGCCGACCCGCTTCCACTCCGGGAGCGCCTTCAGTTTGGCGGCAATCGCCGCATCGGACAACCGCTCACGACCCGCCATGGAGGGAACATAGGGTAGGCTCCTAAAAGGTCTCGGTCAGATGACGTACGTGGCCCCGCAGTATTCGCACGTCGTGAGGCCCGAGGGACCGACGCGGCTTGGGGACGCACCGCAACTCGGGCACGCGATCTTTCTCGGCTCCGGCCGGATTGTCGGAGTCGCCGCGAGCCGGGGGACGACCGGGACGGACCCGAATGCGAACGTGGGAACGGACGGGGTCGGGCGCGGCGGTGCCGGGAGCGCCATGACGATAATGCCGATGACCAGAAAGACCGCGCCGATCGCGAACGAGGTCATCGAGTACTCGAAACTGAGGAGCAGCCCGAGCATGGCTCCGGTGAAGAACATCGGGAGGCCCATGATCGCGAACACGAGGCCCGCGGCCCGCCGAGGCGCCATCCGTGCCATCCGTTCCCCCGGGAGGCCGGCCCCTAGATGAATCCTCCGCGGCCGTTCTCACGCGCGGCACCGGTCGTTGGTCACCGCACAATCACGACCGGCGTCTCCGCGACGAGGTCCGACGCCCACGCGATGTCGAGGCCGACGCGGAGGACATAGCTGTAGTACGAGTACGTGCCGCGGTAACTCGACTGGATCTCCGCTGGGATTGGGATCTCGAAGGCGAAGGGCTCTCCGACGCGGATCCGGTCGATCGGGATGTCCGTCTCCGCGACGGTCGACGAGGTCGTCTCCTGCTGACTTTGCGCCCGCGCGTACTCCCCGCCAATGAGCCGCAGATACACGCGCCTGACCCGCTGGCTCCCGAGCTGGAGGAGCGTGATCCGGCATCCAATCAGCTCGCGCGCGAAGTACTTGTCCCCGTCGAGCTCGACGTACACCTGCGGGCCCTGGGCATCCTGAGAGCCGGAGCGAAATCGGACCGGCTCCAGAAACGTCCGGACGCTCCCGCGCGAGTAGAACACATAGATCGGTTGCTTGGACACCGCATCGGGCCACCAAGGGACGTCGAGGCGCGCCGTGAGGCCGTACTCGACTTTCGCGTGGCGACCGGTGTAGGACGGGAGCGCGTTCTCCGGAATCTGGAATTGGAACGGGAAGCGCACGACGCCCGCGGGAACCACCCCCGCCGACTGGAGGGGGATGCGCCACCCGAGGACGCTCGCCGTCGAGCGGTACGTGACGGACTGCTTGCCCCGCTGGCGCGTGATCTCCGTGGCCTCCTGCCCGAGGATGTCGAGGGTGAGGCCGCGCGTGTCCACCTCCTTCGTCGTCTGGAGGACGACGTTCCCGGCCACGACGTCGCTCGTGTAGAACGACGTGCGCGGGATCTCCACGGCGATCGAGTTGGCCATCGCCCCGCCTCACCGGACGAGGAACCGGGTGGCGCAATGCGTGCACGTCGCGACCCCGAACCGGTCAATCGCCTCCGGGGGCGCCCCGCAGTTCGGGCAGTTCAGGGCGATCGGACCCGCCATCCCCGCGGGGACCATCGGCTGCTGAATTGGCGGCGGGGGCGGCAAGGAGGCTGGGCGCTTCGAGGCGCTCGTGGCGACGGCGATGAGGATGAGGATGAAGACAATGAAGAACGAGCAGAACGGTGCCAAGAGGGAGAACGGGAAGAAGCCGCCGAAGCCCGAGAAGGCGAGCATGAAGACGATTCCGAAGACGGCGAAGAAGACGAGGAAGATCACGACGACGAGGACCGCCGGGTTCACCGCGGGGCGGCGGGGCGGGGCCCAGGCGTACGGCCGCGGGTACGGCGGCGGGTACGGGGGCCCGGGCTGCACGGCCGTCCGCATGCGTGGCGGTCCTTTATCAAGGCTCTGACCTGGTTAGCGGCGCCGCCAACTTCAAGCGCCGGAATGCGTTCCTGGGGCGGGGGAGCGCCTCATGGCGACACTGCAACGCTTGGCGAAGAGCATCGTGCGCGAGAGCCTCCGTGCGAAGGAGTTCGAGCCCGTCCTGATCTCGTGTGCCCCGCACACGATCGAGCTCGCGGAACAGGTCGCCCTCGAGTGCCAGCGGGTCGGGGCGGACCCCGCCCTCTGGCTCGACACGGACGCGACCTTCTACGGCCAGTTCAAGAACTATTCGCTCGACAACCTGCGGAAGGTATCGGCCCACTGCGTCGGCCTCCTCGACTACGTGAAGTCCTACGTGTGGCTGAGCGGCGTGCAGGACCCGAGCGGCATGGCCCGAGTGCCCCAGGAGACGTGGGCCGCGTACAACCAGGGGGAGCAGGCGCACGCCGACAAGTCCGTCACGGTCAAGACGAAGAACGTCGGCGTCAGCCTTGGCCTCCTCACGCGGCCGCGCGCGAAGGCGTACGGCTTCAACTACGCCGCGTGGAAGGCGCAGATGGACGCGGCGATCGCGGTGAACTACGCGCAGATGGGGTCGCTCGGCACGACGGTCGGCGGCCTCCTCGAGCAGCCCGTCGGCGCGCACGTGACCGCGGACAACGGCACGGACCTCACGTTCCGCCTCGCGGGCTCCTCCCGATCGGCCCACGTGAACGACGGCGTGATCAGCGACGAAGACCTCGCGGCCGGGAACTGGGACACGGGCCTGCCCGCCGGCTCCGTCGAGATCGCCCCGGTCGAGGAGAGCGCGAACGGCACGTTCGTCGCGGACTCGCCGACGCCGCAGATGGGCAAGCGGATCGAGGGCCTCGCGTGGACGTTCCGGAACGGGCACGTGACGGACTACGATGCGAAGAAGAACCTCGCGATCGCCCAGACGGGATGGGAGTCGGACACGGGCGCGAAGGACGTGCTCGGCTCGTTCACCCTCGGCCTCAACCGCAAGGCGAAGGCCGGGTTCCTGAACAACGGGATCGTGGCGGGGGCCGCGACGCTCTGGATCGGCGAGAACCGGAGCCTTGGCGGGACGAACCGGAGCACTTACGGGATGGCCTCGTTCCTGACCTCGGGGACCGTCGAGATCGCGGGCAAGACCGTCATCGACGGCGGGAAGTGGGTCATCTAGGACCGGTCAAGAGACCCGGAATCTCGTCCCGCAATACGCGCACGTCGCGATTCCGGACGCAACGATGGATTGCGCAGCCCCGCCACAATTGGGACAGGTCAGCGCAATGGGGTCCCGCGGGACGGCCGCAGCGGGCCGCGCTTCCGTATCCATCGCATAGAGCACGCCCCCCGCCATCATGAAGACGAAACCCAGGACCGCCGGGACGACGACGAGCGGTATTGGGAGACCGAGAGCCAGCGCGAGGATTGGACCCGCAATCAAGAGCGTGAGTCCCGTTCCCGTCGACGCCAGTGCGAGCTGCCGTTTCCCCAGCGTCACCCGCTCTTCAGCTCCTTCACGAGCGCGGGCACGAACTCGAGCACGTTCGCGACGACGCCGTAGTGCGCGACCTCGAAGATCGGCGCGCTCGGGTCCGTGTTGATCGCGATGATCAGGCCCGCGTCCTTCATCCCGGCGATGTGCTGCATCGCGCCGCTGATCCCGCAGGCGATGTACAGCTTCGGGCGAACGGTCTTCCCGCTCTGTCCGACCTGGCGGGTCTTCGGCAGCCAATCCATGTCCGTGAGGGGCCGCGACGCGCCGACAACGCCGCCAAGCGCCTTCGCGAGACCCTCGATGACCGGCAGGTTCTCCTTCTTCTGGATCCCGCGCCCCGCGCTCACGACGACGTCCGCGGCGGCGATATCGATGTCCTGGACTTCGGGCCTCTCGTACCCGTGGAATGTGCGACCGTTTTTGGCGGGGTCGATCAAAACGGATACTGGGGTGACCTTGCCGGGCGCCCCCGCGGGACCGACGGGCTTCACGGAACCGGGGCGAAGCGTGGCGATGTACGGCCGCTCGCTCGTCACCGCCAACTCCACCGCCATCTTGTCGTTGAGGATTTTCCGGGAGGCAATCAACGTCCCGTCCTCCATCGCGAGATCCACGCAGTTCGCGACGATCGGAGCGGTCCACTCCGCCGCCAATCGAGGGGCGAGGTCGAACCCCTGGGACGTGTGGCCGGCCAACAAGATCTTTGGCGGGGACCTCAGCATCGCCGCCAACGCTTGCGCATAACCTCCGGCGGTGTACGCCGCCAGCGCGTCGTGCTCCGCGAGGAGGACTTCGACTCCGCGCGAGGCAACTTCCCCCGCCAAACCACTGACCCCCTTGCCGAGCAGGGCGACTTGAACGGCGCCTCCTGTTTTGGCGGCGAGCTCGCGACCCTTCGCGACGAGTTCGTACGTGACCCCGGCGATCTTTCCTTCGCGATGTTCTGCGACCGCCACGACGTTCGCGCCCATTCTCATCCCCGGACGAACCCTTTTTCGCGCAGCAACTGCGCGACCGCCTTCGCTTGGTCCGCCACGTTCCCGGGAATCATCTCCGCGTGGCCCTTGGCGGCGGGCGGCGACACCTTTCGCACGGCCAGCGTGTACGGTCCGCGGAATCCGTCCCACGTCGATTGCCCAAGGTCCGTCGGCTTCACCTCCTCGATGGGCTGGCGGGACGCTTTCATGATCGCCGGCAGCGGGGCATACCGCGGCTGGTTGATGCCGAACTGGATCGTGAGAAGGGCGGGCCGCGCGAGGGACACGACCTCTTGGTCCCCGCCTTCGAGCTCCCGCCACACCTTGAGGCCCTTCTCCGAGACCTCGACCCGCGTGACGACCGATGCGTGCGGGATCTTCAGGAACCCCGCCACGAGCGGCCCCGTCGCCGAGTATCCGTAGTCGTCGGACTGCACCCCGGTCAGGACGAGATCGTGGGGGCGCTTCGCGATTGCCGCGGCGATCATGTTCGCCACTTGATAGTCGTCGACCGCGGCGGGGTCGTCGAACGCGAGCCGGACCGCCGCGTCCGCGCCCTTCGCCATCGCCTCGCGGAGCATCTGCTCCGCCCGTTTCGGGCCGGCGGTGAGGGCGGTGACCTTCCCGCCAAACTTCTCCTTGAGCCGGACGGCCTCCTCGAGCGCGTATTCGTCCGCACCGTTCGTCTTGTAGTTCAGCGCGTCCCGCCGGATGTCCTTCCCGTCCGCCGCGACCTGGAACTGGAGGTCCGGGTTCGGGACCTGCTTGAGGCAGACGACGACGTCGAGCGGCACGCCGTCTCCGGAACGGGAGCCCCGCCTAAACCGTTTCGCGTCCTACGGGTAGATGCCCCGCCACCGGTACGCCTCGACGACCCGATTGATCGCGACCATGTACGCGGCCTGGCGCATGTCGATCTTCTTCTCGTCGCGCATCGTCCACACCGCCTCGAACGCCCGCGTCATGATCCCCTCGAGCTTCTCGTCGACCTCCTTCTTCGTCCAGAAGTAGTTCGCGAGGTCCTGGACCCACTCGAAGTAGGAGACCGTGACGCCCCCACCGTTCGCGAGGATGTCCGGGATCACGAGCACGCCCTTCTTGTGGAGGATATCGTCCGCCTCGGGCGTCGTCGGCCCGTTCGCGCACTCCGTCGAGATCTTCGCCTTGATCCGCGACGCGTTCTCGGACGTGATCTGGTTCTCGAGCGCGCTCGGGGCGAGGAGGTCGACGTCGAGCTCGAGCAGGTCCTCGTTCGAGACCTTCTTCGTGCCCGCGAACCCGACGACGCTCCCCGTCTTCTCCTTGTGCGTCAGGACCCGCTTCGGGTCGAAGCCCTTCTCGCTGTAGATGCCGCCCTTGGAGTCGGACACGGCGACGATCTTCGAGCCGAGCTCGTCCTGCATGAGCCGCGCGTAGTTGTACCCCGCGTTCCCGAACCCTTGGACCGCGACCGTCGCGCCCCGCGGGTTGATCTTGAGTTTCTTGCACGCCTCGCGCGTCGTGTACATCGCACCCCGCGCCGTCGCCTCGTCGCGGCCGAGGGAGCCGCCGATCGAGACGGGTTTGCCCGTGACCGTGCCGGTCACCGCGAACCCCGCATTCACCGAGAGCGTGTCCATGATCCACGCCATCGTCTGGCTGTCCGTGTACACGTCCGGTGCCGGGATGTCCTTCATCGGCCCGATGATGATCGAGATCTCGGACGCGTACCGGCGCGTCATGCGCTCCAGCTCGTCCTTCGACATCTCCTTCGGGTTGCAGATGATCCCGCCCTTCGCGCCGCCGTACGGGATGCCCATGACCGCACACTTCCACGTCATCCAGCACGAGAGCGCGCGCACCTCGTCGAGCGAGACGTTCCAGTGGTACCGGATGCCGCCCTTGAACGGCCCGCGCGCGTCGTTGTACTGAACGCGGTAGCCGGTGAAGACCTTGATCGAGCCATCGTCCATCTTGACCGGGAAGTGGACCGTCAGCTCCCGTTTCGGGTGCTTGAGGATGTCCAACATCCCGGGCTCGAGCTTGAGCCTCTTCCCGGCCCGGTCAACCTGCTCCCGTGCGATCTCGAACGGATTCAGCGATTCCTTCACCATCGACGTCATCTCCCAATCGGTCGTCTTGTGCCCGGAGGTAAGCGGCGCGTAGCCGGGGCATGGACTTAACGGTTTCGGGGCCATTTCGCCATGGAACCCACTGGAG
>VBMQ01000033.1:8977-11559 GCA_005878375.1 Methanobacteriota archaeon
ACCGATAGTCCGCAGGGTTCACCGCGTTGCGGAGGGGGCGGCCCTCGACCCACGCAAGGATGTTGTCGACCGCGGCCTCCAGGGCGACCATCCGCTGCGGGGGCACGTTCCAGGCGATGTGGGGGGTCCCGAAGAAGTTCGGGAGCGTCTGGAACGGATACGAGTACGGGAACCCGGCGCCTTTCGGGTACCGCCACCACACGTCCGAGGCGGCCACGAACCCCGGCACGTTCCGCAAGTGCTGGAACAGGTCGTCCTCCTTGATCACATCGCCCCGAGCGACGTTCACGAGGACCCCGTCGTGCTTCATCCGCATGAGCTCCTTCATCGTCAGGAGATGGTGGGTCTCCTTCGTGTGGGGGACCGCGATCACGACGAAGTCGGAGTCCTCGAGCACCTTCTCTAGGTCGGCGGGTCCCCCGACGAAGTCCACGGGGAAGTCCGAGGTGCCCCGGCGCGTGATGCCCATCACCGTCATCCCGAACCCGCGGCCGAGCCGGGCGACCTCCTTCCCAATTCCGCCGAGGCCGATGATCCCGAGCGTGGCCCCTCGGAGTTGTTTGCTCGGGACGTCCTGCTGGAACTGCTTCTCTCGGATGTTCGTCGCATGGTACACGATCCGCTTCGCCGCGGCGAGGAGGAGGGCGAACGCATGCTCCGCGAGGGCGACGTTGTACGCCCCGCTGTTCCCGCACACGGTCACGGCGGCCGGGAGCCGCTCGTACGGGATGTGATCGACCCCCGCCAACGTCGTCTGTACAAGGCGCAACCTCCCGTAGGCGTCGCGGTCCTCGGGGAACTCCCGGCCGAAGCCCAAGCACAGATACGCATCCGCGCCGCGGATTGCCGCCGCGAGTCCTTCGTTGGCGGCGTGGAGGAGTTCGACGTTCCCGCCAAACCGCCTCTCAGCGGCCTCCGTCCGGTCCTCCCCGAGGTCGGGAGAAAGCAGGACAGCCTTCACGGGCTCCGGTAGCTGCAGGATTCCTATGAACGTTCCCGCCGGAGGCGGCGGCGCTTCCACCAGTACACGAGGAACAGCAGCGCGACGATGGCCGCAATGAGCCCGAACGCCAAGACGTGATCATCGTCCACCGCCAGAATTGAATTCGCGCTGGCCACGACGACGAACAGACCGATTTGGCGGTGAGGGGCGGACGGGGGCCGCCCGCGCATCGTCAGCACTCGCTGTACCCGCACGAGTGGCAGCGGACGCACCCTTCCTCGAACACGAGGACGCGGCCGCACTCCGGGCACTCGGGGTTCAGACCCGCCTTCACCATCGCCTGGTCGTCCCGGGCCTCCTTCTCCGCCTCGATGTCCGTCTCGATCCCGCCAAGCTCCTCGAACGACTCGACCGGCTTCTGCACGCCCGCCGCCTGCGCCCCGATGTGGCGCTTGACCGCCTTCGCGATCGCGTCCGGGATGCTCAAGATGTGCTCGCCGTGGTCGTACGCGGCTCGCGGGGACCGGATGCCCTCGAGCTGGTCGATGATCTCGTCGACGGGAATCCCCGAGCGCAGGCATAGGCTCACGAGGCGCGCGACGGCCTCCGTGAACGACGCCGTGTACCCGCCACCGCGCCCGGACTGCGCGAAGACCTCGAACAGGCCCTCCTCGTCCTCGTTGACCGTGATGTAGATCGCCCCATACCCCGTCATGATCTTCTGGGTGCGGCCGGTGATCACGTCGGGCCGGGCTCGCGGTTTTCGCGAGGCGCTCGATTCGGCCGCCGGAACTTCGACGCGAATCTCGCCCCGCGCCTCCGCCTTCGAGCCCTTCTCCTTCTCCGAGACCCCGACGTTCAGGACCTGGTCCGTCCGCGACTGATCGCGATACACGGTGATGCCCTTGCAGCCGAGCTCGTTCGCGAGGAGGTACGCCTTCTTCACGTCCTCCACGGTCGCCCCGCTCGCGAGGTTGATCGTCTTGCTGACCGCCGCGTCGCAGCTCTCCTGGAACGCCGCTTGCATGCGGACGTGCGCCTCCGGCGAGACATCGAAGGAGACCGCGAACACGCGCTGCCACGCCGGCGGGACGCCCTTCAGGGCGCGCGCCGAGCCATTGTTCTTCAGGATCGCGTCGAGCAGGTCCTCCCGCCACCAGCCCTCGCGCTTCGCGACCTCGATGAAGTAGTCGAGCACGTACGGGAGGTGCGTGCCGTCCATGACGTTCTTGTACCAGAGGAGGGAGAACTCGGGCTCGCACCCGCCGCTCGTGTCCGCGATCATCGACAGCGTGCCCGTCGGGGCGACCGTCGTGACGTAGGAGTTGCGGACCTGGATGCCCATCTTCTCATGGCGGCTGCCCTTCCACGCCGGGTACGGCCCCCGCGCCTGGGCGAGCCTTCCCGACTCGTCGTAGCCGACGTCCCGGACGAACTTCATCATCCGGCGGCCCCACTCCACACCCTCCGATGCGTCGTACGGGACTCGGAGCTTGAACAACATCCGCGCGAAGCCCATCACGCCGAGCCCGATCTTCCGGGTGAGCTTCGTCATCTCCTCGATCTGCGGGACCGGGTACGCGTTCTGGTCAATCACGTTGTCAAGGAGGTGGACGGACGTCCGAATCGTCCGCTCGAG
>VBMQ01000018.1 GCA_005878375.1 Methanobacteriota archaeon
TCGTGGCCTCTCATGCTCGTCTTGGTCGGGGGTGTCGCCTTGGTCGCCATTGCGGCTGCGGTCTTCATCGTCACCCGCCGTCGGAAGCGAAAAAACCCCGCAGACCCCTTCCAAACGGCTCCCGAACAAGGCAAAGGCTCATAGCATCCTTCCCGCATCAGGCGGGGGGAGAGTGGGCGAATGCGCCGGGGTTTGCAGTTCGTTGTGGCGTTAGTGAGTGTCCTCGTGTTGAGCGGCTTCGCGGCGGGCGTCGTGACGACGCAGGCGAAGACCGCGGCGATTCCGCCGACGGTCGGGCCCATGTCGTCGGGATCGTCGCCGAAGTTCCACGTGGCAGAGGTGTTCACCGGGCAGTGGTGCGGGCCGTGCGGAAACGCGGATCCCGAACTGAGCCGCCTGGCGGACGAGTGGACGGACAACCTGATCATCCTGAACTATCACTGCTGCACGACCGCCCCAACGTCGGGCAACTACGATCCGTTCTTCGACTCTACGGTCACGGGGGTCCGCGACACCTGGTACGGATGGCAATACCTCCCGTCTGTCGTTATCGACGGCGGAGGCACGACGCCGTCGGGCCCGGATCCCCTGTTCGTCATCGGCGGGTTCCCGAGCCGCCCGGCGAACTACGACATGTACAACTCCGCTCTCGGAAGCGCGGATTCCTCGAGCGAGATCTCCGTTTCCATCGCGGGTGACCTCCGGCCAGATCGGGCGGTTGCCACAATTACGGTCCGGGCGACGGACGCGGTTCCAGAAACGAACCTCTACCTGCGCACCGTCCTTTACGAGGATGGCCGGTATCTACACCAGAACTCGGGACCGTATGTCCACCGGAACATCGCCCGCGGGCTCAACCAAGTGCTTCTCGGGACTGGAACGCTGATGGCCGGTCAGACGGTCACGACGACCGTCCAGTTCATGTTCCCGCCATCGAACGATTGGCAACTCAACAAGCTCGGGATCGCGGCCTTTGTCCAGTCGAACACGCAGCATTCCGTCATGGATTCCTCGAACACCTACGGGCCATACCCCGTCGCGGATATCCTGAATGCAGCGAACTACGAGTACACTCCGCGCAACATCATGGTGTATTGGGACCGGGGGGCGAGCGACACCTCAATGATTCCCGATTACTCCGAGGTATACGAGTCGACTCTCGCCCGCCTCAATGAATCGTACGGCACATGGGACACGCGTGAGCTGAGCGACTCCGGAGGCTCCAACCAGTGGACGTTCCCGACGATCGCGCAGTTGCCGAAGGCGGGGGCTGTCTTCTGGAATACGGGTGCACGGACATCCCCCATCCTGATCCAGCAAGACCGGGACCTTCTGGGCTCGTATGTGGACGGACCAGGCAATCTCCTGATTGCGGGATCCGGACTCGGATTCGACGGCACCGCGAATTACTTCACATGGTACGGCCAGTATCTCCACGCCCAGTACAACTCAGATGACACCGGCGTGTACACAATCCAGGGAGTCGCAGCGAACCCGATCGGCAACGCGTTTTCAGCCTCAACTCTCAACCTCCTCGGCGCGTCGTCTCCGGACCGCATCGCGGCGTACGGAGCGGGCGCCGCAACACCCTTCCAGTATACCGGCGGTCTGCCCGGGAGCGTGAACGCGCAACACGATGCGGACTCCCGCGTCGTTTACCTCGGCTTCCAGTACTTTGAGGGCGGGGACACGAGCCGGCATCTCGTGATGAAGTCCATCCTCGACTGGCTCGATGCAGCGGCGGCACCAGCGGTCAGCGTCGTCTATCCCGCCGGGGGGGAACACCTCGCAAAGGGCTCGACGGCCACGATCCGGTGGACGGCCTCGGACGTCCGTATCCCTTCGAACGGGATTGACCTCTACTACTCGGACAATTACCCGACGAACCCGTGGGTACCGATCGCGATGGGCGAGCCGAACGACGGCGTGTACCAGTGGACCGTGCCGATGATCGACTCGAGCACGTGCCAAATCCGCGTCGTCGCCCATGACTCCCAGTCGAACTTGGGCGCCGCGATCAGCAACATGTTCAACTGCGGGAACCCCGCCCCGCCAGTCTTCACGCTATCGTACACGGGCGCAGACCTCGGCTGGCACTTCATCAGCCACCCGATCCAGCTCGCGGACAACACCGTGCCCTCCGTGCTCAGCACGATCTCCGGCAGCTACGGGACGATCCGTTGGTACAACGCCGCGGACCAGGCGGACCCGTGGAAGGCGTACGTGCCCGGCAAGGCGAACAACGACCTCGTAACGATCGACAACACCGTGGGCTTCTGGGTCCTGATCACGCAGCCGTGCACCCTCACGATCGCGGGGAACTGGCCGACGACGCCGACGCCGATCGCGCTCCACACGGGATGGAACATGGTCGGCTTCCCGTCGAGCCTCCTCATGTACACCGTTGGAAACCTGAAGACGGACACGGGCGTCACGCACGTCCAGACGTTCGACGGGACGGGCGCGCCGTACTACGTCCGGGAGCTCGGCAACGCGGCCCCGCTGAGCGCGGGCAACGCGTACTGGGTGTACCTGCCGGGGCCGGACACGACCTGGTACGTCCCCGCGTAACCGACCGCGCACCCGCGAGGGTTCATGTAGGCGGCCAACCTACTAAGGGACATGTCGGCTAACGAGCGGCTTCCCGCGATGGGCGGCGCCGTCGTCATCGACGCCGTGGACGACCTCGTGCGGGAAGTGCACCTCCGGCGGGGCAGTGGGCCCGAGGAGGACACCGCCAAGAGCGCCTTGGCGGCGGACCTCCGGCGGTACTTCGCGGGCGAGCACGTGGATTTTTCCCGCTATCGAGTGGACCTCTCGCGGTACACGGAGTTCGAGCGCGCGGTCCTCCAAGAGACGCGCCGCATTCCGTACGGGCAGACCCGGACGTACGGCGAGGTCGCGAAGGCGATCGGGCGGCCCGCCGCCGCGCGCGCCGTGGGCCTCGCCCTTGGGAAGAACCGGACGTGCATCTTGATCCCCTGCCACCGCGTCGTCGCCACGAACGGGCTTGGGGGCTTCTCCGGTGGCATCCGATGGAAGGAGGACCTGCTCGCGCTCGAGGGTGCCCGCTGAGGGACCGCGGTCGGCGGGATGGTTCGTCCGGCCCTGATCGAGGTGGGGACGGGCATCCTGGCAGTTGGCGTGGTCGCGTTCTTCTTCGTTTCGAAGATCGTGGCGGCTCTCCTCTTTCTCGGGGGGATCGTCGTGACCCTGTACGGATTCGCGGGCACGCGCGATGACGACGATTGACGAGGACAACCGATAAACCTGCGATCGAAATCCCGCCGGTCATCCCGGCACTCCGGCCGCGGCGGTGAGTTCGGCAATTATAAGGAGTTATATGAATATATGATGGACAATGGTCGGGCTCACGACGCTCCCGGTGAAGAAGTCCACACGTGACCGCCTCAAGACCTTCGGGGTCAAGGGGGAAAGCTATGACGCAATCCTCGCCCGCCTCATGGAAGTTGCGAGGGAGAGCGAGTTTTGGGACCGCCAGGTTCGGATCCTGAAGGAGTCCCGATTCCATTCCATCGACGAGGCATGAACTGCGTCTGTCGGACGAGGCGCTCGCTTTCCTTAGAGCCTTAGAAGACCGGGACAGGAAACGGTTGGGCGTACATCTTCGGGAATTAGAGGAGAATCCGTTCCGTCCCCGTCCCAAGGCGGATATCAAGAACTGCGGGAGACACCGAGGGGTCGTGTTCTACAGAAGGCTCGTCGGCGACTTCCGGGTGGTCTACAGGGTGCCCGAGCGGGAGGTCAAGATTACCGAAATCTTCCGCCGCGGACGCGGCTATCGATGGCTCGAATGACGCGACGACGCGGGGACGGCGCTAGGCGCCTATCTCGCCTTCTTGAGCGCCTGCGCGAAGTCCGCAATCAGATCGTCGACGTGCTCCAAACCGACGCTCACGCGAATCAGGCCGTCCGAGATTCCGCTCAGCGCGCGCTCCTCGTCCGTGAGGGGACCGTGCGTCATGCTCGCGGGGTGCTGCACGAGCGTCTCCGCCCCGCCGAGGCTCACCGCCAACGTCGCGACCTCGACGGACTCGACGAACCGGATCCCGGCCGCGCGACCTCCTTTGATCTCGAAGGAAAGCATGCCGCCAAAGCCGTCCATCTGCCGCTTCGCGAGCGCGTGCTGCGGGAACGTCTTGAGCCCCGGATAGTGCACGCGCTCGACCTGCGCGTGGTCCTCGAGGAACTCCGCCAACGCCTGCGCGGTCGCGTTCTGCTGGCGCACGCGCTGCGGGAGCGTCTTCATCCCCCGCCGAACGAGGTACGCGTCCATCGGCCCGATGGCGGGCCCGAGGATCTTGTACAGGAACCAGATGCGGTCCCACAACTCGTCGGTCTTCATGACGATCACGCCTGCGGTCACGTCCGTGTGGCCGCCGAGGTACTTCGTCGCGGAATGGAGGACGACGTCGAACCCGTGCTCGATCGGCCGCTGGTTGATCGGCGTCGCGAACGTGTTGTCCGTCATCGCAATCGCGCCGACGGCGTGCGCGGCCTCCGCCGCCTCCCGAAGGTCGGTGATACCCATCGTCGGGTTGGCGGGGGACTCCGCGTACACGAGCGTCGTGTTCTTCGTCACCGCCTCCCGCCAGGAGCCTCGTTTGGCGGGATCGACGAACGTCGTCTCGACGCCCCACCGTGGAAGGACACGCGTGAACAGTTCCGTCGTCGCGGAGTAGAGGGACTTCCCCGCCACGACGAGGTCGCCCTTGGACACCACCGCCAAAATCGCGGACGAGATTGCGCCCATGCCGGAGCCGGTCGCGATCGCTTTCGCACCGCCCTCGAGCTCGGCGACGGATTCTTCGAGGACGCGGGTCGTGGGATTCCCCCAGCGCGTGTAGAACGCCTCGGGACCGAGCGCGGAGGAGAACGCCGCGCCCTGTTTCGCGGAGTCCAGCTGCCAAGTCGTCGTAAGGTGGACGGGCTCGACCATCGGGCCGTGGCCCTTTCCCTTCTTCGGGTGGACGACCGCGGTCTCGGGTTTGCGCCGGGGCACGGCTGCGCGAAAGGTCCCCTGCGCTAAAGAGTTGACTCACGGGGCGCCGGAGGGGAAAAGATTCATCGCGCGACCGACGTTGTCAGGAATCGATTCGGAATGCGGAAAGCGGCCTTGGCGGCGGTCCTCGTGGTTGTGGGGGCTCTGTCCGTGGGCTCCACGATCATCCCTCCCGCGAGGGCGGCGACCCTCTACGTTGGCGGCGGTGGGCCGGGGAACCACACGACCATCCAGGCGGCGATCGACGCCGCGGGGCCCGGAGACACGGTGTTCGTGTTCCGCGGCGTCTATCCAGAGCACGTGTCGATCGCAAAGACCATCGATCTCGTGGGGGAGGGGCGAGACCTCGCGACAATCGATGGCGGCGGGACGGGCGCCGTCCTCTCGATATCCGCGCCGTGGGTGAACGTCACGGGGTTCAACCTGACCCGCGCCTCGCCTGCGTATGGGGCCGCCGGCGTTGCGATTGCAACCGCGGATCACGTGCGCATCGAGGGGAACCGAATCATCGGAAACCCCGAGGGCATCTACGCCGAATTCTCATCTTACACCGTAGTCAGGGGCAACGAGGTCACGCGCAACATGTACGGCATCACGATGATCGGCGGGCGGCTCGGCGGCCACGACGGGGTTCTCGCGAGCAACGTGTTCGCGAACAACTCCGCAAAGGGCGTGGACATCGTGGGCGTCGGGAACCTCATCATCACCGGCAACACGGTCGCCGACAACGGGTTCCGAGGGATTGACCTCACCTGGTCGGACAACGACACCGTCACGGACAACGTCATCGAGAGGAGTTACTATTCGGGGCTGACGCTCGATGGCTCCCGCAACGACACGCTCCGGCGGAACGCGTTCGCAGACGACGGAATCTCGATCCTTGGAGACTGGACCGGCCACACGATTGACACATCGAACACAGCGAACGGGAAGCCGATCTACTACTGGCAGAATGTCGCCGGCGGGACGGTCCCGCCGGGAGCGGGCGAGGTGATCCTCGCGAACGCGACCCGCGTCGTGGTGCGGGACCAGGATGTCAGCCGCGGGGACTACGGTGTCGCGATTGCGGACTCGCAGGAGATCCTGGTCGAGAACGTGACGGCGTCGAATGGGCAAACCGGCGTCCTCCTGCACGGTACGCACGATTGCCGCGTGGCGAACGGCACGTTCAGCTTCAACGAGGAGATGGGCATCAGCGCAGTGTCCTCCCTCAGAACGACAATCTTCGCGAACCGTCTCTCGGACAACTTTGATGGAATCTACCTCGAGACGAACGAAACGGTCGTTTCGCGAAACCAAGTCCTCGACAGCCACGGGACGGGCATCGTGCTTCTCGGGAGCCACAATTCGCTCACGGACAACGTGGTTTCCGGCTCTGCCAACGCCACCGCCATCGGTGCCGGGGGCATGCAGAACAGGATCGAGCGGAACCTGATTACCGACGCTCGAGACGGCGTGTACCTGAGCCAAGCGCGCGAGAACCTGATCGTGAACAACACGTTCGCCCGCAACACCGGATATGGGATCGTCTTCGCGGATTACAACCTCACCCACGACCCCTGGGCCTGGAACGAGTACGACGACGTGTACCACAACAACTTCGTCGGGAACGGGGTGCAGGCGTACCACGGCGGGATCACGAACTGGTCGAACGGCTACCCATTGGGCGGGAACTACTGGAGCGACTACACGGGGGTAGACGCAAAGAGCGGGCCGAATCAGGATCAGCCCGGAAGCGACGGGATTGGCGACACCCCGTACCTGATTCCCGCGCCGGTCATCGATGCCCGGTTCGAAGACCGATACCCTCTGATGGCGCCTACTGCGCCGCCCCCGCCCGGACCGCCAAGCGAGCCGCGGAATCTGCAGGCGGTCGGGGGCAATCGTCAGGTCGCCCTTGCGTGGGAACCTCCGACTTCCGATGGCGGTGCCGAAGTCACGAACTACACCGTGTACCGCGCGCTGGCTTCTGGCAACGAAGTGTTCCTGGTGATGATCGGGAATGCCACGACCTACACGGACGCTGGACTGTCGGCCGGAACGAAGTACTACTACAGGATGGCTGCGCGGAACGCCGCCGGCGAAGGCGCGCGGTCAAACGAAGCGAACGCGAGCTCGGGACCGGGGCCCAACAAGCCTCCCGCCGTGACCATCAGCACCCCCAATCCTGGCGACCTTGTCCGGGGCCGCGTCCCCGTGAATGGAACCTCGTCCGACCCGGAGGGGAACGTCGTCCGAGTCGAGGTGAAGATTGACGACGGACCGTGGCTGTGGGCGACGGGCGCTCCGGAGTGGGAGTACGCGTGGGACACCTCGCTTTCCTCGGACGGGGCCCACACGATCCGCGCGCGGTCCTACGACGGGATGAACTACTCGGAGCTCGCGGACGTGACTCTGACCGTCGACAACACGCCGCCGAACCTCCGAATCGTTTCGCCCGCCGACGGCGCCACGCTTCACGACCACGTCGTTCGCATCGCGTGGAACGCCTCCGATACCACCGCGGGGATTCGCGGCTTCCGGGTCGCTCTGGACGATCGGACGCCGTTCGACGTGGCGGCGGCCCTCGACCATGTTGACCTGAGCGTCGCCGACGGCGCCTACCGGGTCAACGTCAGCGCCATCGACTTCGCGGGGAACTATCGCAGCGTCACGGTCACGTTCTCCGTGAACCCAGGCCCGTCCCCGTCGCCAGGGTGGATCGCGCCCGTCGTGGGCATCGTCGCGGCGGTCGCGATCGGCACGATTGCGCTCGCAGTCTTCTGGCAACGTCGGCGTAAGAAGGAACGCACGCCTACGAATGCCACCCGCGACGAGCCGTAGGTCTCCGGGACCGAGAGGCACGTGGCGTCCGTCGTCCGTCACGAGGACGCGGAGCGCCAGAGCCCGTGCAGGGAGTTCGTCCCTCGGGTTGGGGGAACGTCGCCTCCGGTCGGGGCGCGCACGCCTCAGCGGATGAGGAGGCCCGTGAAGTACATCGTCAGGAGGCCCACGATCCCCGCGAACGTCACGCTGATCCGGTCCGACGCGTGAAGCATCTTCGCGAGTTCCACGACGACGTACAAGAGGGCGCCCGCCGCGGCGGCGAAGAACAGCGCCCCGAGGGTCGCGGAGAACGCGAGGGAGCCGATCATGCTCCCGAGGATCGTGGGGGCCCCCGCGAGGAAGCCGAGGAGCAGCGGTTCCCGCCAATGCGTCGGCACGGTCGCGATCGGACCGGCGATCCCAAGCCCCTCCGTCGAGTTGTGCAGGAAGAATCCGATGACGAGGAGGGTCGTGAGTCCAAACGTCCCTGCCGCGTAGGCGGCGCCGATCGCGAGACCCTCGCCAAGATTGTGGAGCCCGATCCCCAAGGCGATCATGTACGCGGTGAAGAGCCGCGCGCCCCCGTCCCCCGCCCCGGGTCGCTGCGCGATCCCCGCGGCCCTTCGGTTCCGGGCCCAGCCGGACACAAGCACGGGACCGAGGAGACCGAGGACGATCCCGATCGCGAAGAGGAACGGGCTGCTGCCCGGAGCCGCGGACAGTTCGACGCCCTCGTGGGTGACGTCCGCGAACAGGAAGAGGAGGACGCCCGCGGAGAAGCTGACGAGGCCCGCCCGCCAACCCGCGGACAGACGCTTGAACAGCGGGAGGGGGACGAGGCCGAGGTACACGGGGAGGAGGCCCGCGACGAGCCCGAGGAATCCCGCGTACAGGATGTCGGTCAGCGCGACGCACCCGCCTCGAGGAGATTGAACGCGAGGATCGCAGGACCGATTCGGCGCGCCCAGAGCGCAGCCGTACTTAAGACTTCGGCGGGACGATCACGCGAGCGACCGGTAGCCGGCGGGGTCGACGACCGTCTCCGTGTACCCGAGGGCGACCAGGGCGCGCGCGACCTGTTCGCGAACCGCCTCGAGCCGTGGGATCTCGTCCGGCGGGACCTCGATTTTGGCGGTGGTCCCAACGTGGCGCACGCGGACTTGGCGGAAGCCGCGGTCTCTCAGGACCTCTTCCGCGGCTTCGACCTGCCGGAGGAGCTCGAGCGTGATCGCCGTGCCATGCGGGATGCGGGACGAAAGGCAGGCGTTGCTCGGCTTGTCCCAGAACGAGAGCCCGAGTCCCCTTGCCAGCCCGCGCACGTCCGTCTTCGTGAGGCCCGCCTCGAGCAGCGGATGCCAGAACCCCGCCTCGTCCATCGCGCGGATCCCCGGACGGAAATCCCCGACATCGGAGGCGTTGACCCCATCGGCGATGACGGAAAATCCTTCGTTGGCGGCGATGGTGGACAGAACGCCCGCCA
>VBMQ01000019.1 GCA_005878375.1 Methanobacteriota archaeon
GGAGCACGCCGAAATACGCGGGACAGGACAAGGTGAACCCGATCGCGATGATTTTGGCGGTGCAGATGATGCTCGAGTGGCTCGGGACGCGGAAGGGCGACAAGGGGCTGGTCGACGCCGCCAACGGAGTGGAGGCCGCGGTCGCGTCCGTGCTGAAAGATGGCAAGGTACTCACGTACGATCTCGGCGGAAAGGCCAAAGGGAGCGAAGTCGGATCTGCGGTTGCGGACCGCGTCGCCCCGGGAAGGAGGGGGGAGCGGGCGACAAGAGGGCGTTCGTCCTCTCGTCGGTCTCACCGTGGCGGCTAGAACTTGGGTCGCGCCTTGAACAGGTCCGTCGTCGTGACAATCCCGAGGACGCCCCGTGGGTTCAACGGGTTGTCGACGACGACGAGGGCGGCGACCCCGCCAAGGGATTCCCTCGCATCCGCGAACGTCGACTCCGGCGTGACCTTTCGGATCGGGGCGAGCTCGTACTTGACCTTTGCAAGGGCGCTCCGAATGGAGGCCTTCGGGTCCATCTTCTCCGCGGCCCACGATTCGAGGACGCCAAGCGGGGTACCGTTCTCCGTCACCAGGATCTTCTCGAGGCCGAACTCCTTCAGCTTCGCCTGCGCGACGGAGACGGGGTCGGACGCCTCCACGGTCACGACGTCCTTCGTCATGAAGTCCGCGACCTTCTGCTCCAAATACATGGCGATCTCCTAGGCGCGCGCCGCCAATTGGTCCCGCAGCTCTTTTACCTTCCGTTCGTACACGGCCTTCATGTCGTCGATGTAGGCGTCGACTTCCGTCCTGGAGGCATTCCTCGCCTCGTCCTTGGCCTTGAGCTCGGCGGTCTTCTTGTTCACCTCGGCCACGCTGGCCTTGGCGGTGGTCGATCCGCCGACCCCGGACATCGCTCCGAGCCATCCGAACCCGAGCAAGAACGTGCTCCAGACGTCGGCGGTCGTGAAGCCGCCAGAGGAGACCTGGGCCATCGATGCGACAAGGCCGCCCGAGAAGAGGAACAAGGGAATCATGAGATCCCGCGAGAGCTTCTCGCTCTCCCAGATTCGGTTGAGGGCGCTGAGCTCGTTGTCCGTCACGAGGAGCACCGCCAGGTACACCAGGGCCCCGCCGGTGCCGACCAGGAAGGAGAGGACGAAGGAGGCGAGCAGGGGCAGCTGGGGCTCCAACCCGATGCCGAGGACCGCGCTCGCGACCAGCACGCCGACCAGGAACCCCAACACGGTCGTGATCGAGAGCCATCCCGCCCGAACCAAGTTCGGTTTTCTCTTCCGCTTGTGCTCCGGCATCGGCTCCGGCTTTCGTTCGTCCTCCGTTCCGCCACCCTTCACAACAGGGGCTTGGGTCACGTTCGTCGCCCACCGGGCGATGCCCGGCGCGTCTACTTGTCCGTTCCGGCCGCGACCCCAACGCGGTCGGTCCGGGCCGACGACCAATCACAGCCACTTCGCCATGTACACGTCGTCGACGTACTGTCCGCGGATCTTGAATTGGCGTTTCCTGGAACCCTCGATCTCGAAGCCCAGCGTCTTGTACAGTGCGATCGCCCGGGAATTCGTCGAGAACACCTCGAGGTTCGCCTTCTCCACGCCGCGCGCTTTCATCCACGCGAGCACCCGCTCCATGAGCGCACGCCCGATGCCCTTCTCCCGATACGCCTTCACGATCGCGATCCCGAGCGAGGCGACGTGGTGCGCCTTCGGATACATGGAGATGTGCGCGTCGACTTGGCCCACGATCCGGCCGTCGACTTCGGCCACGTAGAGGACCGAATCCGAGTCGTCGAACCCGCGGATCCACTCCCGCTCCTGGCGGGGGTCCCACGGGACCTGCTCCGTGAGGATCCAATCCTCCTCCGCGCCGACCTCGTTGATGTTCCGGAGGAGCTGCTCCGCATCTCGCTCGATCGCGCGACGGACGACGACCGTGCGCCCGTCCTTCATCGCGTGCGCCCAGCGATCCACGCCGCGCGATAGCACTCCCACGGTTTGAGCCTTCCTCGCTCAGAGGGGGAACTCGCCCATGTCCTCGGGCCGCCGCCGGAAGCCGCCTTTCGTGAACTCCTCCATCTGCTCCCGGATGTGCCAGGGGAGGTCCGCGTACACGTCCGTGAAGACGGTCTCGGAAGGCGGTGCGGGCACCTTCTCCGCGTGTCGGACGGCCGCCGTGATTGCGTCGTCGATCTCTTTGTGGACCGCATCGTCCCAAGCCTTGTCGTACAGCCCTTTCCCCTCGAGGTACCGCCGGAACCGTTCGACCGGGTCGCGCTGCTTCCAGAGCTCGACCTCCTCCGGCTTCCGGTACCGCGTCGGGTCGTCCGAGGAGGAGTGCGGACCCATCCGGTACGTGAGGCACTCGACGAGCGTGGGGCCGCCGCCGCTCCGCGCACGATCGGCCGCGGCCTTCGTGGCCGCGAACACCGCCAACGCGTCGTTCCCGTCGACGCGGACGCCCTCGAAGCCGTACGCGTGCGCCTTCACCGCCAACGATTTCGAGGCGGTCTGGTGGCCCAGGGGGACGGAGATCGCCCACTGGTTGTTCTTACAAAGGAAGACGACCGGCGCCTTGAACACGCCCGCGAAGTTCATCCCGACGTGGAAGTCGCCCTGGCTTGTCGCCCCGTCTCCAAAGTACACGATCGCGACCGCCTTGTCCCCGCGGTGCTTCATCGCCCACGCGGCCCCGACCGCATGCGGGATCTGCGTGCCGACCGGGCTGGAGATCGAGACGAGATTGATGTCGCGGAGCGCGTAGTGGTTCGGCATCTGCCGGCCGTGGAGCACGTCCTCCGCGTTCCCCTACATCTGGTTCACGTACGTGACGAGCGGGAATCCCCGCCAAAGGCCCACGCCGGGCTCGCGATAGGCGGGGAACACCCAGTCCTCCGGGTTCATCGCCGCCGCGCTCCCGATCTGGACGGCCTCCTCGCCGGACGACGGGACATAGAAGCCGATGCGGCCCTGGCGCTGCAGGCTGAGCATCCGGGTGTCAATCGTCCGGACCTGGACGAGGCCGCGATAGATCTTCTTCAAGTCGTCGTTCGAGAGCTTCGGCTCGCGTGTCGGATCGAAACCTCCGTCGTCGTGGATGACCTGGAAGACCGTTTCCTCAACCACGCGGCTGCGCCCCCTTCTTACGGACCATCGATTCGAGGAAGAACTCGCCCGCGCGATACGAGGAACGCACGAGCGGTCCCGCCGCCACGTACAGGAAGCCCATCTCCTCCGCTCGCTGGCGGTAGGAATCGAAGGTCTCCGGCGGCACGTAGGCCTCCACCGCCAAATGCCAGGACGAGGGCCGGAGATACTGTCCGAGCGTCACGATGTCGACGCCCGCCGCACGAAGATCACGGAGCGTCTCGAGGACCTCGGTCTCGGTTTCGCCCAGTCCGAGCATGATCGACGACTTCGTGTAGACGTCGGGCCGGACCGCCTTCGCGTGACGAAGCACGAAGAGGCTCTGCTCGTAGTTCGCCCGTCGGTCGCGGACCGTTTCCTGCAACCGCTGGACCGTCTCGACGTTGTGGTCGAAGACCTCCTGCCCACCGCCGAGCGCGGTCCGGATTGCCTCCGGGTCTCCCCGGAAGTCCGGGACCAGCGTCTCGACGAGGATGCCCGGATTCACCGCCTTGATCGAACGAACGGTCTGCGCGAAGTGGGCCGCCCCGCCGTCGGGCAGGTCGTCGCGATCCACGGACGTGAGGACGACGTACGTCAGCTCCAAGTCTGCGATTGCGTTCGCGACCTTGATCGGTTCGAGCGGGTCCACCGCCCCGTGCGGGTTCCCGGACGTGACGGCACAGAACCGGCAGCCGCGCGTACAGGTGTCGCCGAGGAGCATGATTGTGGCGGTGCCGCCGCCCCAACACTCGCCGACGTTCGGGCAGTGGGCCTCCTCGCAGACCGTGTGGAGATCGAGGCCGCGGAGGAGGCCCTTGAGGTGCGAGAAGTTGTCCCCGCCAGGCGGACGGACCTTCAACCACTCCGGTTTTCGCTCCGCCGCCATCATGGACGCTCCGAGGATTGCACCCCCGCCTAAATACATGAGCGCGTCACCCGTACGAGAACTCGACGCCCTTACCGCCGCGCGGGTACGACCAGCGGATCGCGCCGTTCCCGAGCTTTGGGCACACGATCGTGCACGCGCCGAGCTCGATGCAGCCCTCCGTGTTGTAGTTCAACTGCCCGTTCTCCCACCGGTAGACCTGCGACGGGCAGACGTACAGGCACGGCTTGAGCGCGCACGTCTTGCACAGTTCCGTCTCGACGACGATGAACGGATCCTCGTCGCCGTCGAACTTGTCGAGCGCGAGACGGTCGTCCGTCGTAAGGGCCCGTTCGACAGGCGGGGCGTCTTTGACGGGACCGGGCACGCAAGCGCTATCCGGCCTCGGTAATAAGGCTTCGAGCCTCCGGCATGGGATCGATTTTGGAGCGGGACCCGGGACCTCGGTGTCTCCTCTTGGGCGATCTTCGACCGCGGTTCGATTCCAGGGGACGGGCCAGGGGCCTTGGGGGGACTCCCCAGACCTGTTCCGCGGACCCCGCCAAGGTCGGACGGGCTCCACAACGATACCAGCGGACCGGACTTGACCCTAGCGGCCTCCACTTCGACCGCAACGGACCTCGCTAGAGTGCTAGCGGACCCCGTTAGAGTGCGAGCGGACCCCGCTTGAGTCGCAACGGACCTCGCTAGAGTGCTAGCGGACGCCGCTTGAGTCGAAGCGGACCGCGTTAGAGTGCTAGCGGAAGTCACGTCGACCCTAGCGGCCTCCGCTTCGACCGTAACGGAGCCCGCTAACGCGTTAACGGAATCCACTTTGGCCCTAGCGGAGAATCTTACCGCCGTCGGCGGCCCCGCTTGTCTCGCGGGCGATCCGGACGGGTCGGAAGGGCCCCTTAAGTCCTTATATCGTCTTCCAACTACGCGGTCCGTTTATGGAGAAGTTCGAGGCGATTGTGGTCGGCGCTGGGCCCGCGGGGAGCGCGGCGGCCTACGGGCTTGCGAAAGCGGGCGTCAAGACCCTCCTCGTCGAGCGCGGGAAGGCGCCCGGGCAGAAGGCGATGTTTGGCGGGAGGATCTACTCGTTCCCTCTCCACGCAATGATCCCCGACTTCGCGAAGGACTGCCCGATCGAGCGATACGTCACCCGTGAGAACATGGCCTTCCTTTCCGACGACACCGCCTTGAGCGTGACGTTCGACGCCCCGAAGCTCGGGACGGGCGCCGCCGCATCGTTCACCGCCTATCGCGCGAAGTTCGACGCTTGGCTCGCGAAAAAGGCGGAGGAGGCGGGCGCGATGCTCATCACCGGCATCCGCGTCGACAAGGTCCACCGCCAAGGCGGCAAGGTCGCCGGCGTCGCGACGAACGGCGACGTCGTGCTCGCGGACGTCGTCATCGCGGCGGACGGAGCCCTCTCCCAACTCGCCCGGTCCGCGGGCTTGCGCGGCGACCCAAGCCCTGAGGAGTATTCCGTCGGCGTCAAGGAGACGGTCGAGCTGCCGCAGAAGGTCCTCGAGGAACGGTTCAATCTGGACGAGAAGGAAGGGGCGGCGTACGTGTTCGCAGGGGCCGCGAGCGCTTCTCTTCGCGGCGGCGGCTTCTTGTATACGAATAAGGCAACGCTCTCCCTCGGGCTCGTCGTGTCGTCCGAGGATTTGGCGGTGACCCGCACGGAGATCGGCACGGTCATGGATCGGTTCCGCCGCCACCCGGCGATCGCACGCCTCACGAAGGGCGGAAAGGTCCTCGAATGGTCCGCCCACCTGGTGCCGGAACTCGGCCGCGCGATGAGCCCGCGCACGTACGATGATGGGTTCCTTTTGGCGGGAGACGCCGCGGGCTTCCTCCTCAACGTGGGCTACACGTTCCGAGGCGTGGACCTCGCGATCGCGAGCGGGATGGCGGCCGCGGAAGCGATCACGCGGGCGCGCACCGCTGGCGGCTACAGTGCCGGCAATTTGGCGGTGTACGAACGGCTCCTGAAGGAGCGGCAGGTCACGACGGACCTCGAGACGTTCGCCCAGGCCCCCTTCTATCTCAAGAACCCGCGGCTGTTCAGCGTGTACCCGAAGCTGCTGAACGAAATCGCGGAGAAGGTGTACACGATCGATGGCACTGGGCAGCGGAAGCTGTCCGAAGTCGCCCGCGCGGAAGCGAAGGCGGCGAAGGTGTCGCCCGTACGAATGCTTCTCGATCTTCTCGGCGGCGCGCGGGCGATGTGACATGGAGCGCGATCGGCGGCGGAGGCTCGCGAAGGATCTCGCGGACCGCGTCGCCCGCTCTCGCAAGGACGTGGTCGCGGTCGTCCTCTTTGGCAGCGTCGCGCGGGGAGACGACGGCCCGGACTCCGACGTGGAGATGACCGCCGTAGTCCGCCGCGGGGGGCACGAGGCGCAGCGGTTCGTCCTTGGCGGCGTCCTGTTCAACGTGTACTGGTCCAGCGCGGCGGGGGTTCGCCGCCACATGCTCGAGGCGGACGGGGACGCGACCCGGCACGGCTTCCTCGACGGCATCGCGTTGTACGATCCTCACGGATGGTTCGCCCGCCTCCGGGGGGAGGTCGCGAATCTCCCAGCGTCGTTCTACCGCCAATCCGCAGAAGACGCGCTCCACCAGATGTACGAGTACGTCTGCAAGGCGCGCAACGCGAAGCGTCGCGGGGACGACCGGAACGTCGTCTACGCGACGGGCGTCATCGGGGCCTCGGCCCGCGTCGTCCTCGCGCTCGTGAACCGACGCCACTATACGAGCGAGAACACGATGACGGCCGAGTGGCGGACGTTCTCCGACATCCCGCGGAACTTCGGCCGGTACCTCGCGCCGTTGGTCGCGGAGCGGGCGTCGATCGAGAGGCGCTACGAGTCCGCGATCGCGCTTTGGCGGTTGACGCGCGTATGGGCCGCTCGGCGGGGCATCCGCCTGAAGGAGGTCCGAAGCCTCCGAGAAGTTCGCATCCCGAAAACTACATAGCGGGACCGTATTTCGCAAGTGGATGGCGCCCGGGCCCCGGAGCATTGTTTGCATCAAGCAGGTGCCGAAGGCCCAAGAACTGCAGGTCGACCCGGTCACGAACACGCTCAAACGCGTCGGGGTGCCGAGCGAGATCAACCCCCCGGATCGGAACGCGCTTGAGATGGCGCTCCAGGTCAAGGACCAGTTTGGCGGCGAGGTCTTCGTCCTCACGATGGGCCCGCCCGTGTTCACGTCCGCGCTCGAGGAGGCGCTCGCGATGGGCTGCGACCGCGCGTTCCTCCTCACCGACCGGATCCTTGGCGGCTCGGACACGGTGCCCACGGCCCACTCGCTCTCCGAGACGATCCACAAGATTGGCGGCTACCAGCTCATCTTCTGCGGGGAGGAGACGACCGACGCGAGCACAGGGCACGTCGGCCCCGGGATCGCGGGTCACCTCGACTGCGCCCAAATCACGTATTGCTCGGAGGTCCAGTTCCTCGGGAACCGCGTGCGTGGTAAGCGCTCGGTCGAAGACGGATTCGAGACGTGGGAGTGCCCGCTCCCGTGCGTCATCACCGCCAACTTCCTTTCGAACCGCCCGAGGCCCCCGTCCCTGTCCGGCAAGATCCGCGTGAAGCGCGGGGGGCTGATCACGACGTGGTCCTGCGCAGACGTCGGCATCGACCCGGGGAAGGTCGGGATCCGGAACTCGCCGACGATCGTCGCGAAGGTCGACACGGTCGTCCTCCCGGACCGGAAGGCGAAGATCTTCCGCGGGGAGCCGAAGGCCGCGGTCACCGCCTTGCTCGACGCGATGGCCGCGGACGGGGTGTTATCCCGATGACCCTCCCCAAGGACAAGACGGAGTACCGGGGCGTCTGGGTGTTCCTCGAGGCCCGCCGCGGCCGGCTCCGGGACGTGAGCCGCCAACTCCTCGGGGTCGCTCGAGGTCTGGCACAAACGCGGGGGAGCGACGTGAGCGGCGTGCTCCCGAGCTGGAACGTCGAGCCCCTCGCCCGGGAAGCGATCGAATTCGGCGCGGACCGCGTGTATCTCGTCGAGGACCCGCGGCTCGAGACGTACACGTCCCGGCCCTATGCGAAAGTCATGGCGACGCTGATCGGGAAGCACAAGCCCGAGATTGTCCTGTTCGGCGCCTCAAAAAATGGGAGGGACCTCGGCGGCCGCCTGCACGCGATGATCGAGACGGGATTGGCGGCGGACTGCGTGAAGCTCGAGATCGACGCGGATGGGAACCTCGATATGATCCGCCCCTCGTTTGGCGAGAAGTCCCTCGCCCACATCCTCTGCAAGCAGCACCGCCAGCAGATGGCCTCGGCCCGACCGAACGTGTTCCCGATTCCTCCGCGAGACCCCGCGCGGAAAGGCGAAGTCGTGCGCGAGCCCGTCGAGATCACGGATGCCGACCTCGACGCGAAGGTCGTGAGCTTCGAGGAGCGCCGCGGGCACAAAGGGAATCCGATCGAGGACGCGAAGATTCTCGTCGCGGGCGGGTTCGGTCTCCGGGACCCCAAGAACTTCCGGCTCCTCGAGGACCTCGCGAAGGAGCTCGGCGGCGCTGTGGCGGCGTCGAGAAAGGCCGTGGATGCCGGTTGGGTCCCGAAGGACTACCAGGTCGGGCAGACCGGTCGGACCGTGCGGCCCCGCGTCTACATCGCCGTCGGGATCTCGGGCGCGGTCCAGCATTTGGCGGGGATGCAGGAGAGCGAGAAGATCGTCGCGATCAACCTGGACCACAACGCGCCGATGTTCGAGATTTGCGACTACGGGCTCGTCGGGGACCTGTTCCAAGTCGTACCCGAGATGACCCGCCAACTCGCGGAGCGAAAGGCCCGCCGACCGGTCCCGGTCGCCGCACGGTAGTCACGTGGCGGGGATAGGCAGCACGGAACCCGGTGGAACCGATTCAAGCCGGAGCCCAAACACGCTCGCGAACTCTGTGGCGCACGCCTTCCGGAAATCTCCGAGCGAGACCGGGTGCCCCAGTTCTCGTTCCATGGAAGTCATGACCGAGCCGTCGAACCCGCACGGCCGGATCTTCGCGAAATACGAGAGGTCCGTGTTCACGTTGTGGGCGAACCCATGGTACGTCACGTTGCGTCGCACCGCCACGCCGATCGACCCGAGCTTCTTCCCGCCAACCCAGACGCCGCTTTGGCGGGGATCCCGATCCGCCGCCACGCCGAACGCACGCGACGTTCGGATGAGGACCTCCTCGAGGTCGTGCACGTACTTCTTCACCTCGAGCCGGTCGGCGAGCGCGACGATCGGGTAGCCGACGAGCTGCCCAGGCCCATGGTACGTCGCCTCCCCGCCGCGCTCGACCTCGACGACGGGAAGGGATGAATCGAGGACGTCCGCCATCGTCCCGCGTCGGCCGAGGGTGACGACGTGCGGGTGTTCGAGGAGCAGGAGCGTGTCGGGAATCTCCCCCGCCAACCGCCTCTCGACGAGGGCGTGCTGGACCGCGAGCGCTTGGCGGTATTCAATGAGGCCCAAGTCCACTAAATGAGCGTCGTTCATTTCCGGTTCGCCACGTGAATCGCCCGTCCGAGGGCGGCCTCGGCGGCCTCCATGATCGCCTCGGGCAGCGTCGGGTGCGGATGGATCGTGAGGGCGATGTCTTGCACCGACGCCCCCATCTCAAGCGCGATCGCCATCTCGCTGATGATGTCGCTCGCATCCGGGCCGACGATCTGCACGCCGAGGAGACGTTCCGTCTTCGCGTCCATCACGACCTTGACGAACCCCTCGGCCTCCCCCGCCGCCAACGCGCGCCCGATCGCGGCGAACGGGACCTTCCCGATCCGGACTTGGAGGCCCTGCGCCGTCGCCTGCGCCTCGTCGAGCCCGACCGTCGCCACCTCCGGGTCCGTGAAGATTGCGGACGGCATCGCCCGCCAGTCCGCGGACGCGGGATGGCCCGCAGCGACCTCGGCGGCCACGATCCCCTCCTTCGACGCCTTGTGCGCAAGGAACGGCTGGCCGACGACGTCTCCGATCGCGAAGATGTGCGGCACGTTCGTCCGCATCTCCTTGTCGACGGTGATGAAGCCCTTCGCATCCGTCTGCACGCCGGCGGCCGCGAGGTTCAGGCCCGTCGTGTTCGGCTTCCGGCCGACGGTGACGAGGACCTTGTCCGCGTCGAGTTGAAGCGGGCCGTCCGGCGTCTCCGCGGTCACGAGCACACGGCCGTCCTTCGCGGTCCACCCCGTCGCCTTCGACCGGACGTGAACGTCGACGCCGAGCTTCTTCAGCGATCGCGCGACGATGCGGGCGACCTCGGCGTCCACGCCTGGCAAGATCTGGTCGAGAAGCTCGATCACGGTCACCTTCGTCCCGAGCTTCGCGAAGTACGTGCCCATCTCCAGCCCCGTGATTCCCCCGCCGATGACGAGGAGCGCGCGCGGCGTGGCGGCGAGCTCGAGCGCCTCCTTGGAGCTCAGCACGGTCGTGCGGTCGAACCGGAACGCGGGGAGGTCGACGGGTTGGGACCCGGTCCCGACGATGATTTTCCCTGCCTCAATCTCCCCGTCGCCGCCGCCCTTGATGCGGACGTCGTGCGCGTTGTAGAACGACGCCGCGGTTCAGCCGGTCGATCACGGACTGCCGCCATTCCTGCAGCTTGACCATGTTCACGCGGAGGCCGGAGTACTCGATCCCCATGTCCCCCGCGTGCCGGAGCTTGTGGACGAGGTTCGCGGTGAAGATGAGCGCCTTCGACGGGATGCACCCGTAGTTCAGGCACTCCCCGCCGAGGCGGTTGTCCTTGTCCACGAGCAGGGTCTTGAGCCCGAGTTGGGCGGCGCGGATCGCCGCGACGTAGCCGCCCGGCCCCGCACCGATGACGAGGAGGTCGACCTGACGGGCCATCCGCGTGGCAATCTCGGGCGCGACTTAAACATCTGTGTTGGCGGGAGGGGAATCACGCCTCGACAAAGAGGAGCGCGGGGTGCTCGAGGTATTCCTTCAGCGTCTCCACGAACGCGGCGCCGACGTGCCCGTCGATCACCCGGTGGTCGAAGGAGCACGTGAGATACATCATGTCGCGGACCTCCACGCGTTCGTCGCGGACCACGGGCCGCCTCTCGATCCGGTGGACGCCGATGATCCCGACCTCGGGCCAGTTGATGATCGGCGTGGCCATGATTCCGCCGAGGGGACGTCTTGCGGCGTGAGCTTCGCCGCGCGTGCGGCCTCCGCGAGCCGTTCGATCTCCTTCGCGAGCGTGTAGAGGTCTTTGGAATCCGCGTCGTGGATCACGGGCACGACGAGGCCCGCGTCCGTCGCGGTCGCGATCCCGACGTTGTAGTACCGCTTGACGACGATCTCCTGCATCTCGTCGTCGAGGCTCGCGTTGAGCCACGGATGCTCCTTCAACGAGGCGACGAGCGCGCGGACGATGAACGGAAGGAAGGTGAGCTTCACGCCGCGCTTCTCGGCCTTCGGCTTGAGCTTGTCGCGGAGGTGGACGAGGGCGGTCATGTCGACCTCCTCGACGTACGTGAAGTGGGCCGCGGTCGTCTTCGACTTGTGCATCCGCTCCGCGATCAGGCGGCGGACGCCCTTGACGGGGATCCGCTCTTCTTTGCCCCGCGCCAATGCGGGTTTGCTCGCGGCGGTCGCCGACGGCATCGGTGCCACGCGAGGAGCGGGGACCGACGGAGAGACCTTGGCGGCTCGGACATCGTCTTCGGTCACGCGGCCCCGAGGCCCGGTCCCCGGGACCGTCGCCAAATCGACGCCGAGTTCCCGCGCGAGGCGCCGAACAGCCGGTGTCGCGGTTACGTCCCCAGGAGCTAGATCCGGCGGAGGCGGTGGAGGCATAGGCGCCGCCGTGGAACCGCTTGGCTTGGCGGGCTGAGGCCCTGCGGCCGCGGGCACCGCTTCCCCCTCCTCGCCGACCACGATGATCGGGTTCCCGACCTTGACGATCTCGCCCTCTTTCGCGAGGATCTTCAGTACCTTGCCCGTGAACGGAGACGGGAGCTGGACCGTCACCTTGTCCGTCATGACCTCGACGAACAGCTGCTCTTCCTTGATCGCGTCGCCTTCCTTCACGAGCCACTTCGTGATCTCGCCTTCGTGGACCCCCTCGCCGATGTCGGGCAACTTGAATTCCTTGGCCATGGGGTCCCCCGGGGCGCGCGACGGCGGTCGCAACCGAAGGACGCTATATAGGGTTTAGCGTGCCCACGGAAGAGGGAGCACGGGGCACCATCGCCCTCAGAACGACATCGCCTTCTGGATCGCGGCGAACACGCGGTCCGCGTTCGGCATGTACACGTCCTCGAGCGTGTATGGGAACGGGGTGTCGAACCCCGCGACCCGCAGGATCGGGGACCGCAGGTACTCGATCGCGCGCTCCGCGATCTGCGCGCTGATCTCCGCGCCGAACCCGCCCGTCTTGGCAGCTTCGTAGACGACGACCGCGCGGCCTGTCTTCTTGACGCTGTCGAGCACCGCGTCGATGTCGAACGGCACGAGGGTCCGGAGGTCGACGACGTCGCACTCCCACCCCTTCTCCGCGGCCCGCTTCGCCGCCTCGAGGCACACGTGCGTCATGTAGCCCCACGCGAACAGCGAGACGTCCTTGCCCTCGCGCCGGACGGCCGCCTTGCCAAGGGGCACGGTCAGGTCCCCCTCGGGAACCTCGTCGCGGAACGCGCGGTAGATCTTCTTCGGCTCGAGGAACATGACGGGGTCGGGGTCCCGGATCGCGCTCGTCAGCAGGCCCTTCGTATCGTACGGCGTGCTCGGGACGACGACCTTGAGCCCGGGCGTGTGGCAGAAGTACGCTTCCGTGGACTGGGAGTGGTAGTGGCCGCCCTTGATCCCGCCGCCGTACGGGGTCCGGATCACCATCGGGACCGTGTACTGCCCGCCGGAGCGGTACCGCATCTTCGCGGCCTCGCTGACAATCTGGTCGAACGCGGAGTAGATGAAGTCCAAGAACTGGATCTCGGGGACGGGGCGCAGGCCGTACAGCGCCATGCCGATCGCGGTCCCGATAATCCCGCCCTCCGCGAGCGGGGTGTCGAAGACGCGGTCCGGGAACTCGTCGATCAGGCCCTCCGTGCACCGGAACACGCCGCCATTCCTTCCGACGTCCTCCCCGAGGATGACGACCCGGTCGTCGCGCCGCATCTCCTCCCGGAGGGCGTTGTTCACTGCTTGGACGATGTTCATCTGCGGCATCAGGAGCGCCTCCGGGGGTCGGCGCGTTTCCGGAATTCCGGCTCGTCCAAAAGCTTTGCGAGCGCTTCCTCCCGTCCCGCCTCCTCCGCGAGCTCCGGCTTGAGGGCGATCGCGCGTTTGAGAGCTTCCGCCGCCTCCTTCCGTTCCCCTTTCGCGGCGGCGACGCGGGCCAGGTTGTACGCCGCGCTCGCGAGGCGCGGATCGAGCTCGAGCGCCCGGCGGTACGCGACGGCGCTGCTCACGAGGTCGCCCGTCCGGTGAAGGTCGCTCCCGAGGGCGTTCCAGACCTCGGGGAGGGTCGCGTCGACCTTGGTCGCGCGACGCTCGTACTCGACGGCCTTCGCGGGTTGCCCGAGGAACGAATAGATTGCCGCGAGTTCGAGCAGCACGGTCGGATCGCGCGGGTTGCGCGCCTCCGCCTGCTGGAGGATGCGGATCGCCTCTGACGAGCGTCCCTTCTTGAGGAGCGCTTTGGCGGTGTGCACTTCGGGGGCCGTCACGATCGACCCCCGCGGAGCCGACGGAGCCACGGCATCTCCGCATACACGTCCGTGAACAGGAGTTCGAGCGACGGCGGGGGAGCCGCCTCGACCGCGTGCACGGCCTCCGTGATCGCGTCGTCGAGCTGCTGCGCGAGCTGCTTCTCTGCCTCGGCGTCCCACAGTCCCTTCGCGCTGAGGTGGGTCCGCAGGACGTCGATCGGGTCGTGGCGCCGCCACGCCTCGACCTCCTTGTCGTCGCGGTACCGCGTCGGGTCGTCCGAAGAGGAGTGGGGACCCAGGCGATACGTGACCGCCTCGACGAGCGTGGGACCGCCGCCGGCGTGCGCCTTCCGTTGCGCCTCGCGGACCGCAGCGACCACCGCCAACGCGTCCATCCCGTCGACGCGCACGCCGTCGAACCCGTACGCGACCGCCTTCTGCGCGATCGTCTCCGAGGCCGTCTGTCTCCGCACCGGGACGGAGATCGCCCACTGATTGTTGTTGCACAGGAAGACGACGGGCGCCTTGAACACGCCCGCGAAGTTCATGCCCGTGTGGAAGTCGGCGGTGCTCGTCCCGCCATCGCCGAAGTAGACGAGCGACGCGACGGGATCCTTCCGGATCGTCGCGGCCCACGCGGCGCCCACCGCGAGCGGGATCTGCGACCCCACGACCGAGCTGATCGACATGAAGTTCCCCGCCCGATAGACGTAGTGGCATGGCATCTGGCGGCCGTGGATCGGGTCGAGCGCATTCCCGAAGAACTGGGCGATCAGTTCCTTGAGCGGCATCCCGCGGACGAGCGCGGCCCCCGGCTCGCGATACTGCGGGAAGATCCAGTCCCGCGGTTCCATCGCGAACGCTGCCCCGACGATCGCCGCCTCCTGCCCGAGGCTAGGACCGTAGAACCCGATGCGACCCTGCCGCTGCAGGCTCAGCATCCGGTTGTCGAGCGTTCGCTCGAGGACCATGAAGCGATAGAGGGCCAGGACCTCGTCCTTCGAGAGCTTCGGGTCCGCGGTGGGGTCCGCGTGGCCGTCGTCCCGGATCACGCGAAGCAGGTCGCCCACGGGTCCCGGTCCCCCAATGCGCGTCCGATGGTGGGGAGCGGACATTAAGGTTGCGTCACGGGAACGCATTTCTAATCGTCCCGCATCGGGACGGGCCGTGGGCCAGGTCCGCGGATATTCGGCGATCCTGACCGCCGCCGCGCTCTTCGGTGCCTCCGCGACCGTGGGCACGGTCCTGATGCGGTCGCTCGGACTCCATCCGATCGCCGCGCTCATCCTCGTCCATTCCGTCGCGTCCCTCCCGTTCATCCCGGTCGCCCTTCGGCAGCGTCCGCGACGCGCGGACCTCCGAATCTTCCTCCTATGGGGCCTCAACGGCGCCGCTTTCGCGCCGTTCCTCTGGTTCTACGGGCTCTCGCTGACGACTGCAACCGAGGCGGCCCTCCTCGCGAACCTGGAGGCGCTCTTCACCGTCCTCTTCGCATATGCGTTCCTCCACGAACGCGTCCCGCGCCGCGGATACTTCGGGATCGCGGCGCTGCTCGTCGGCGCGGTGGCCGTGACGACGAATTTCGACTTCGTCACGTTCGGCTTCACGGCGCACTTGGCCGGGAACTCGATGCTCATCTTGTCCTCGGCGTGTTTCGGCATCGACAACAACGTGAGCCGCATCCTGATCCAGCGATACGACCGCCGCGGGATTCCGTTCTTCAAACTTTGGATCGGCTTGGCGGCCGTGATTCCCATCGCCCTCCTCGCCGGGATTCCGTTCGCCGTCTCGACACCGATGGTCCCGTACATCGTGCTCCTCGGCCTCGGCTCCGTCACGGGAGTCATGTGGTTCTTCTACATCGCGTTCGAGGAGATCGGTGCGATCCGGACCGGTGCGCTCATCTCGACGAGCGCGCTGTTCGGGGTCGCGATCGCGTTTGCCGCGTTCGGGACACCGCCAACTGCGGTCCAATTTGGCGGGGGACTCCTGATGGTCGCGGGGACCCTTCTCACCCTCGAATCGAAAGCGACCGCCAAAGCGGCGGGATAACGTTCATCCCGCGAGGTCGCCATCGCTTCGGTCCCATGGCGACGCCGGAGACGCCTTTCTCCACCATTGCGACGTTGGCGGGGACGCTGGCCTCGACGAGCAAGCGGCTCGAGAAACGCCGCCAAATCGCGGATTACCTGAAGTCGATTCGCCCGGACGAGATTCCCGCCGCGGTCCTCCTCCTCACCGCCAAGATCTTCCCGGAGAAGGAGCAGAAGGCGCTCAACGTCGGTTGGGCGACCCTCGACAAGGCGCTGCGCGACACCCGCCAGAGCACGCTTGAGCCCGACCCGCTCACCGTCCTGGAGGTCCAGCGGGCGTTCGACTCGATCGCCGCCACAAGCGGCAAAGAGAGCGTCGCGAAGAAGCGCCGCCAACTCGAGAGCCTATTCGGAAGGGCGACGGAGGCGGAGCGCGAGATCCTTCTGAAGAACATCTTCGGGGAGATGCGAATCGGCGTCAACGAGGGCGTCATGCTCGAAGCGCTCGCCGACGCCGCAACCGTGAACGCGGACCTCGTGCGGCTCGCCCACATGTTCACGGGCGACCTCGGGCGCACCGCCGCCATCGCCGTCCTCGAGGGCGAGGCGGGCCTCTCCACCCTGAGCGTTCGACTGTTCACGCCGGTGAAGCCGATGATGGCGGAGATGGCGGGGGAGCTGCAGGACGTGATCGACGAGCATGGCGGGCGAACGGCGCTCGAGCAAGCGCGGGGACGAGGTGCGCGTCTTCAGCCGCCGCCTGTCGGACGTGACGGGGAGCGTGCCCGAGGTCGTGGAAATCGCGAACCGGATCCCCGCCAATGAGGTCCTCGTTGAGGGGGAGGTCGTCGGCCTCGACGACACGGGACGGCCGCGACCGTTCCAGGACCTCATGCGGAGATTCCGGCGGGTCCACGAGATCGAGCAGCTCCGCGCAGAGATTCCCCTGCGGCTGTTCTTGTTCGATATTATCTACAAGGATGGGGAAGTCCTCATCCGTAAGCCATACCGCGAGCGGTGGGACCTCCTCGCCTCGCTCGTGCCCCCTGATTTGCTCGCTCGGCGAATCGTGGCATCGACGGTCCCGGAAATCGAGTCCTTCTTGCGCGACGCACTCGACGCAGGGCACGAAGGCCTGATGGCGAAGTCGCTTGGCTCGGACTATGCCCCGGGAAAACGCGGGAAGAAATGGTTCAAGATCAAGCCTGCCGAGACCTCGGACACCGCTATCGTGGCGGCGGAGTGGGGGCACGGTCGTCGCGTCGGCACACTCAGCAACTACCATCTGGCGGTGCGCGGCGGGCCGACGGGCGAATGGGCGATGATCGGGAAGACGTTCAAAGGTCTCACGGATGTCGAGCGGCTCGCGATGACGCGCCGGCTCCAAGAGTTGAAGACGTCCGAGAGCGAGTGGGTCGTGTACGTTCGGCCTGAGGTCGTCGTCGAGGTCGCGTACAACGAGATCCAGAGGTCGCCGCACTATCCATCGGGCTTCGCCCTGCGGTTCGCTCGAATCACCCGCGTGCGCGACGACAAGGGGCCGTCCGACGCGGACTCGTACGACCGCCTGCGATCGCTGTACGAAGGCCAATTCGCGCGGAAGGGCGCGGCCGTCCGGGAGCCGTGACTATTCCATCACACGGAAGTTCATGACGCCGCCCGCGAGGCCGAGGAGCGTCCCGATCAGGAACCCGCCACCCCCCGCGAACCCCACAAGTGCGAACAGGATCGCGATCAAACTCCCGTTCTTCTTTTTCTTCTGCGAGATCATCCAGCCCCCGACGAGCACGAGGATTCCCGCGACGATCGAGATCGCGCCGACCACGACGAAGCCGCCGACCGCGCTCACGAGGTCCGCGATCGGCCCCGGCGGCGCGAAAGGGACGACGCCCGCGACATCCATTGCGCCTTGCACGAGAATCAAGAGACCGCCGAGCATCACGATCATCGACACGACCCTGCCTCCGGGCCCGCGAACGGGGCCAGCATACTAGAACGTTCGGCCCGTTTGTACTGTTTGTAAACGAAAACGCATATATATTTTCTCGCCCATCGGGTCGACGATGCCGTTGGCAGAGACCGCACTTCCCGACACGACTCCGCCGCTCAAGGGATTCGCGTCGACGAAGCGGGAGATCCTCCTCGCCCTCAAACGGGACGGCGAGCTCGATCTCACCACGCTCGCCCACCAGCTCCGCCTCTCGAAGATGGCCGTGTACCGCCACGTGAAGGACCTCGAGGAGGCGGGCCTCGTCGAGCGCGCGACGAAGCGCACGGGCGTGGGCCGGCCGAGGCTCGCACTCCGCCTCGCGCCGGGGGCGTCCGCGATTTTCCCGAAGGCGTACGCGTCGATTACCTGCGCCGTCCTCGAGTTTGTCGAGAAGAAGATGGGCCGGAACGCCGTCGAGGCCGCGCTTCGGTCCCGCACCGAGAACGTGCTCCCCGAATACGAGAAACAGATCCGGAGCGACGACTTGGGTGGGCGGGTCCGCGAGTTGGCCGTCCTCCGCGATCGGGAGGGCTACATGGCGGAGTTGCGAGAGAGCGCGAAGGGACGGTACGAGCTCTTCGAGTTCAATTGCCCGATCTTGGCCGTGGCGGAGAAGTATTGGGAAGCGTGCGCGGTCGAAAACGAGCTATTTCGGCGCGTCCTGAAAGCAGATGTGGAAACGACACACCGGGTCGTTGCGGGAGACCACGTCTGTCGGTTCCTGATCAAGCCGCGGGGGAGGCGGGCCTCCCGGTGAGGCAGCCTTCGACGCCCAAGAAACGCAGGCCCGGAGCCTTCGTCGGGCCGGACATTTTGTGGTGATGTCCAGAGAGCCTTTATGGGCCGGCCGCGAGGTTCGCGGCAGAGGGGAACGACATGGCTTTTCTTCATCCGAAGTCGTTGTGGGCGTTGGTGGCGGGGCTAGCACTGATGGCGGGGACGCTCGGGGCCTTATCGAGTCCCCGGGGCAACGTGGTGGCACCTCCGGACATCGCGACGCCGCCACCTGGGAATGGGACCACGTGTGCCGGACTCAATGCAACGATTCTCGGGACACCGGGCGACGACGTGATCATCGGCACGCCCGGGGACGATGTCATCGTGAGCGGGGAGGGGAACGACTTCATCGATGGCGGCCTGGGGAATGACGTGATCTGTGCGGGCGGCGGGGAGGATCGGGACCTGACCCCGCTCGGCTTCCCCGGGATGGGCGACGACGTCATTTGGGGATCCGGCGGCAACGACACTCTGTACGGGGGCAACGGGAACGACGTGCTCGACGGGGGCGTATTCGGCTGCTGCGACCCGGTGAAGGACACGGGCAACGACACCCTGTACGGCGGGAACGGGAACGACGTTCTGTTCGCGAGTGACTTCGGGAACAATACGCTCTGGGGAGAGAACGGCCAGGACCAGCTGTACGGCTTCGGGGGCAACGACGTCCTCCACGGCGGGAACGGGAACGACACGTTGTCTGGATTCGTGGGCGACGATCAGCTATTCGGCGAAAACGGGTCGGATTCCCTTGACGGCGGGGCCGGCACGGACCTGCTCGACGGCGGTCGCGGTCCGGACACCTGCGTGAACGGGGAGACGGACGTCAGCTGTCCCTAGGGAACGAAGCGGAGGGCGCGATGGCGCACCGGCAGTTAGCCGGCACTCTCCGCACCGCTTTTATAGGTCCCGAGGGCTTGGGCCCCGATTAGGATGGCGCGTGCGGTCTGGTCCGGGGCCATCACCTTCGGCCTCGTGAACATCCCGATCAAGGTGTACGGGGCCACGGAGGAGAAGGACCTCCGCTTTACGAGCCTCCACGCGAAGTGCAAGACGCCCCTCAAGCGGCCGTACATCTGTCCCGTCTGCAACGAGCCGGTCGAGCAGAAGGACATGCTCAAAGGGTACGAGTACGGCAAGGGCAATTACGTGATCCTGTCCGAGGAGGAGATGGACTCCGTCGAGGTCGAGACGAGCAAGGCGGTGTCCGTCCTGGGCTTCGTCGACGTCGACGAAATCGGTCCGCTGTTCTACGAGAAGTCGTATTACCTCGGGCCGGAGGAGACGAGCGTGAAGCCGTTCGAGCTCCTCCGTCAGGCGCTCGTGCGCACGGACAAGGTTGCGGTCGCCCAGGCGACCTTGTGGAAGAAGGAGCACCTCGTCGCCCTCCGCCCGATCGGCAGTGCCCTTGTCCTCACGGTCTTGTTCTATGAGAACGAGGTCAAGCCGTCGCCGGATATCCCCCAAACGCGTCCGGTCGTGATTGCGGACGAGGAGCTGGACCTCGCGACGAAGCTGATCTCCGAACTCACGGTGGACTTCGATCCCGCGAAGTACAAGGACCGCTACCGCGAGGCGCTCCTGAATGTAATCGAGGCCAAGGTCGCGGGCAAAGAGGTCGCCGTCACGCCGAGGGTCGAGGTCGCACCGACGCAAGACCTCATGGCAGCGCTCCGCGCGAGCCTCGAGGCGGTCAAGAAGGCGTGACATGGCCGAGTTGTGGGGACTGAAGATCCACCCCATGCTCACCGAGAAGGAGGAGCGTCCGTTCACGGACTCGGACTGGATTTTCGAGGTCAAGTGGGACGGCACCCGCGCCCTGTGCTTCTACGATGGGGGGAAGTTCAAGCTGCAGAACCGCCGCTTGTACGACACGACGTATCGGTATCCGGACATCCGCGTCCTCGCGAAGGCCGATCGGGCGATTTTCGACGGCGAGGTCGTGATCATGTGGGAGGGGAAGCCGAGCTTTGAGAAGCTGCAGGAGCGCGAGCATTTGGCGGGGGTGGAACGGATTGCGCGGAAAGCCCGCGAACTCCCCGCCACGTACGTGGCGTTCGACATCTTATACCTCGACGGGAAGGATCTCAGCGCCAAACCGCTGACGGAGCGGAAGAAGATCCTCGCGGAGACGCTCGAGGAGACGGAGAGCTCGGTCCTCTGCGATTACGTGGAAGGGGAGGGGGAAGCGTTCTACCGCATCTGCCGCGAGCGCGGTCTCGAGGGGGTGATCGCGAAGCGGAAAGACTCGCGATACCAGATCGGCAAGCGGACCCGAACGTGGCTCAAGATCAAGGCGCTCAAGACGATCGATTGCGTGATCACCGGTGTAACGGTCGGGGAGGGAAACCGGGCGGACACGTTCGGGGCGCTGATCTTGGGAGTCTACAACACCGACGGAGAGCTCCACTGTGTCGGCCGCGTAGGAACCGGGTTTGACCAGGGCATGGTCGAGCGTCTCCACCGCCGAATGACGGCGATCCGAGGGGAGATGCCGTTTCGGGCGATGCCGCCCCTCGCGGGCGAAGTCAAGTTCTGGTGCCGGCCCGAGCTCGTCGCCGAGGTCGAATATCTTATGCTCACCCCCGATGTCGCCCTCCGTGCGCCGTCGTTCCAGCGGCTCCGCGAGGACAAGAGACCGGAGGACTGTGTGAGCATAAGATATTCGACCTCGGCGACGAGCTCGGGCCGGCACCAGAACTTAGGAATTTCTCCGATTCGGCAGCGATTCGGAGAGTTGTTGGAAAACCGACATGGCGTGAAAGGTGGTCACAGATCCGCCGAAGGCGCTGGAGGGCGGCCCCTCCGACCTCCAGAGCTCTCGGTTTCGGAACGTATATCCCCGCGACGCGGTTGCCGGCGCCCGTCGTGGACAGCGTCGAGCGAATCCTAGTTTGGCTCTTCGGGAGCAGCGGGGGCGCTTTGACACGGATTCGAGTGATCCGGGCGATTAAGGAGCAGCCGAGGAACGCGCTCCAGCTCGCGGAGGCATTGCACCTCGACTATACGACGATCCGACACCACCTGAAGATCCTCGAGAAGAACGGGCTCGTGTCAACCGCCGGTGGCCGGTACGGCCAAGTTTATTTCCTCTCGAACTCCATGGAGTCCCACTGGGCGGAGCTCGAGAGAATCGCTAAGGGTGGAGGAGGGGGGTGACGACGGTGCAGCCAAATGAGACGAATCAGCCAATCGAAGGGAAGCCGGTGTGGTCGCCGAAGGTGTGGACGTTGATCGTGCTCACGATCGGGTTCGTGTTGGGCGTCCTGTTGGCGATTATGCCGCGGCGGACGTACCGGTTGGAGCTATTCCGGAACCTGACCGACGTCGACGTCGTCGTCTCCACGATGGGCCTGGCGCTCCTGGTCGCGCTTCTCTATGTCTACGCCAAGACTTATTCCGAAACGCGAGCCCGCTTCGCTCTAGGTCTCTTCATCGTCCTCGGCGCGTTCCTGTTCCAAGCCGTTCTCACCTCGCCCGTATTCTCGGCAGCCTTCGACCACATCCCCTTGGGAGGGTTGGTGCCATACGTCTTGGCGGCGGACGCCTTCGAAACGTTCGCGTTCGGAGCGTTCTTCTACCTGAGCGTACAATGAGTGAGGGCGCAGAGGCCCCCCATTCGTCCGGATCACGCATGACGGCCGGCGACAGGCGCGCCTCCGATTTTGGACAGATTCCGGAATAATGCTATATTTACCACAACCCGTGGAGATTCGGGGTTGCATGGGAGCGGGAGTTCCCGAGAGTCGCGGGGGAAGCCGGCGGAGATGGAACGAATGACAACTCAGCGTTCGTGCCGTCTCGGCCCGGGGCTCCATTCTTGTGCGCCCTGACGGGGGGACGTCGTCCCTCTTCGGGGGCAAACAGAATGAGGAATTGGCGAACAATGGTGGGGGCTCTGTGCATCATCGCAGCGATGGTGCTTGGACCGTTTGCCGGGCTGACATACGCGCAGTCCGCT
>VBMQ01000050.1 GCA_005878375.1 Methanobacteriota archaeon
ACGGTCCGCTTCGCAATGGATGTGATGAGCGGCATCCCGTCCATCGTGATCGGGATTTTCGTCTATACGCTAGTCCTCACCCTCAACCGCCAATTCGTCTTCAGCGCGGTCTCGGGGGGAGTTGCGTTGGCGGTGATCATGCTCCCGGTCGTGGCCCGGACGTCGGAGGAGGCGCTGCGCCTCGTGCCCGTCACAACGAGGGAGGCCGCACTCGCCCTCGGGATTCCGAAGTTCAAGGTGACGTTGCGCGTCGTGCTCGCCTCCGCCCGCGGCGGCCTCGTGACCGGCGGCTTGCTCGCGGTCGCCCGCGCGGCCGGGGAGACCGCGCCCCTGATCATGACAGCGTTCGGCAACCCGTTCGGGTTCCAGGGGTTCGACCACCCAATCGCCTCCCTCACGTTCGTCATCTTCTATTACGGCACGAGCGCGTACGAGAATTGGCAGGGCCTCGCGTGGGGCGCTACCCTCATCCTCATACTGATAATGCTCGCGATCAGCATCGCCGCCCGGATCGCGCTCCGATCGCGGTTCGGGTCGCGGGAGAACGCATGACAGCGAAGATGGAGGTCCGGGGCCTCTCCGCATGGTACGGGGCGAAACGGGCCCTCGACGGCGTCACCTTCGACGTCGGAGAGAACTCCGTCACCGCGATCATCGGACCCTCGGGATGCGGAAAGTCGACGCTCATCCGATGCATGAACCGGATGCACGAGCTCGTTCCCAAGGCGAAGGTCGAGGGGCAGGTCCTTCTCGACGGCAAGAACGTCTACGACCTGGATGCCGTCGCGGTGCGGCGTCGGGTCGGCATGGTCTTTCAGAAGGCGAACCCGTTCCCGACGATGTCGGTGTACGACAACGTCGCGGCGGGGTTGAGGCTGAACGGAGTCCGCGATCGCGACACGCTCGACGCGACGGTCGAGAAGAGCCTCAAGTTGGCGGCGCTGTGGGATGAGGTGAAAGAGGGCGTCGACGCGTCGGGCGTAAGCCTCTCCGGTGGTCAACAGCAACGCCTCTGCATCGCGCGCGCGTTGGCGGTGGAGCCGGAGGTCCTGTTGATGGACGAGCCGTGCTCCGCGCTCGACCCGATCGCGACCGCCAAGATCGAGGACCTTATCTTTGACCTCAAGAGGGAATACACCGTGGTGATCGTGACGCACAACATGCAGCAGGCCGCCCGCGTCGCGGACATGACGGCCTTCATGTACCTCGGGAAGCTCGTGGAGCTCAACCGGACGCGGGACCTCTTCGAGAAACCCAAAGAGACGTTGACGGAGAACTACATCACCGGGAGGTTTGGCTGATGCCGACGGCGGCGGAACGAAAAGCGTTGCGTGGCGGACTTCAGAAGTTGAACGAGAACATGGTCACGCTCGCCGAACTGAGCGAGCTCTCGATCCGCAAGGCCGTCGAGAGCCTGGCCCACCTCGACCCCGAGAGCTCGCAGGAGGTGTTCACGCTCGATGAGGAGATCTACGCGCTGCAGCTCGAGGTCGAGCGGACGTGCGTTGACCTGATTGCGCTCCACGCGCCCGTGGCCGGGGACCTCCGGACGATCACGACGTCGTTGAAGATCACCACGGACCTCGACCGGATCGGGCGGTACGCGAAGGACGTGGCGGAGACGACGTTGCAAATCCGCCAGGCGCGCCCCGCGGGCCTCGACAAGGTCCCGAACCTATCGAAGATGGTCGAGCAGACGATCGAGATGGTCGACGCAGCGGTGGACGCCTTCGTGCGCCGCGACGCTGAATCCGTCCGCAACCTCGGCGAGGTCGACGACACGGTCGACGCGATGCACGATGAAATCTTCCACGACATCGTGAACGACATGAAGAACGGCTCCCTCGACGTGGAGGTCGGCGCGCGGTACATCCTCGTCGTCCGCCACCTCGAGCGGATCGCGGACCACGCCGTGAACATCGGCGAACGGGTCGTGTACATGGTCACCGGCGAGCGCGTCCCGCGCGTGCGGGCGGCCGACCGGGCGAAGGGCACGAATCCCGCCTGGCCCTTGGGAAGAGACTCATAAAGGGGAAGCCCTTTGAGGCGGGCGATGGTCGCCCGACGGACGGAGGACAGCCTCCCGGAGGTCACGACGTCTGAGGAGGCGCGGACTCTCGCGGCGGACATCAAGGCGCGCGCCTCCCGCCTGCGGACGGTGCCGGGCATGCTCGATGGCGCCGTTGAGGAGATGCGCGCCTCGATTGAACGAGTGCTCCGGGACTACGACAAGATGAGCCATCGCCGCCAAGGGCCGTTCCAGCGCGACCTCGAGGCGATCGCCAAGCGGGCGGAGGAGCTCGTCGACGCGGGGCGCCTCTCCCCCCGCCACCGGAGGATCGTGAGCACAGCGCTCCAGCACGCCCGGCGCGTCCACTTCTGGAACGCCCGCCGGGCCCTGACGAAACTGGACCGCTCGCTGGAGCCGGCGCGGGAATGGCAAGGGTCGCTGGACGCGTACCGCTCGTTCCACCGGAAGGCGGCGCTCCGCGCGAGGGACGCGGAGGAATCCCTCACCCGCCTGCGCGCGGTCCCGAAGCCCGGTGTGTCGCCCGAGGACGTCGCGAACGCTCGAGCCGTCATCGAGGCGTGCAATCGAGCCGCAGACGAGAAGTGGGCGGCGCTCACGCACCGTCCGGTTGCGGAGGCGCTCAAGGACCTCGTGGGTCACCCCGACGTCGAGGGGCTCGGATTCCTGGCGGTCCAGGAATTCTCGAGCCTGCGTGAGCTCCACGACCTGTTCGAGGCGAACGAGGCCGTCCGCGACGGGATCGGGACGAAGCCGCTCGCCGACCTCGTCGTCACGTCGGAGTTCTCGGCTGCAAAGTGGGACCGCGTGTACCCGCAAGCGACCGCGGAGCGAAGGAGACTCCAAGACCTGTTCCATCAGCTCCGGCCTGTCGTCGGCGGACGATACGGGACGGCGTTCGAGCTCACCGCGCCGGTGTCCGTACTCGAACGACGGTTGGCGGCGTGGCGACACTTCCCCGGAGCGGAGAATGCCCCGGCATGGGCGGGGTTGGCCGACCTCCGCGCGTCGGGGAAGATCCCCGCGATTCAGGAGGGCGCACGCATCTATGAACGGCACGGCGACCTCGCGAAGCGGGCGTTCGAAGGGACGTTGGCGGACGAGATCAAGGAGCAAGAGAAGGAGCTCGCCGCCGCGAAGAAATCCGTTGAGAAACTGCCGTCCCCGGAGAGCCTCGTCGGCTAGTCGGCGAAGCGTCAGCGCGCGGGCCGGAACTTGTACCCGTAGTGGATCACGCCCGCCTCGCCTTCCTCGCCGAGCTTCCGGAACGCGACCTCGACGGGCATTCCGATCTTGATGTCGCCAAGCTCGACGTCGATGACCTGCGACGTCATCCGCAAGCCTTCCTCCATCTCGACGATCGCGAGCACGTACGGCTTCATCATGTCGAAGTCCTTCGGCGCGTCGTGGATGATCGTGTACGACACGACCGTCCCCCGCCCGGCGAGCTTGCGCCGCTCCATCTTCCCCATGCTCCGTCGGCCGCATCGCGGGCACACGAGCCGTGGCGGGAAGTCGAGCGTCCCACAGTTCCCACACTTGCTGCCGACCAGGTTGTAGCGCGACGGGATCTCCCGCCAGAATCGCGGAATCGCCATCTCAGTCCCCCCGCGCGAAGAGGTGGACGACCGCGGTCCCGCCTGTCCCCCCGAGCGTGTGCGTGAGGCCGAGGCCCGCGTCCGTGACCTGCCGCTTGCCCGCCTCTCCTCGGAGTTGGCGAACGATCTCCACCGCCTGTGCGACTCCGGTCGCGCCGACCGGGTATCCTCGCGCCTTCAGCCCACCCGACGTGTTCACGCTGACCCTCGCGTTGAGCGCCGTCTCCCCGTCCTCCGTCGCGAAACCGCCCTTCCCCTTGGGGACAAAGCGCAGGTCCTCGATCGCCATGATCTCGGAGATCGTGAAGTTGTCGTGCACCTCAGCGACCTTCACATCGTTCGGCGTCTTCCGCGCCGCGTGGAACGCCCGCTTTCCGGCAATCACGGTCGCGTCCATCGTCGTGAGCTCGCGCCGATCGTGGACGGCGAGGAAGTCGCTCGCCTGCCCTGTACCGATCAGGTCTATGGGGGTGTCCGTGAACTTGCGCGCCTTGTCGCGCGAGCACAGCACGAGCGCAGCCGCCCCGTCGCTCAGCGGCGCACAGTCGAACACCCCGAGCGGCTCCGCGACCCGCGGCGCGCCGAGGACCATCTCCACCGTAATCTCCTTCTGGAACTGCGCGACGGGGTTGAGCGCCCCGTGCTTGTGGTTCTTGACCGCCACGGCCGCGAGCTGCTCCCGCGTCGTCCCGTATTCGAACATGTGGCGGCGCGCCATCATCGCGAACAGCCCGGCGAACGTCGCACCGAAGACGGATTCCCATTCCTGGTCCGTCGTGCTCGAAAGGATCCGCGCGGCTTCAACGTCCCCCACGTCTGTCATTTTCTCCGCACCGCCAACGACCACGATGTCGTGGACGCCGGAGGCAATCGCCATCGCCGCCTGCTGGATCGCGATCGCGCCGCACGCGCCGCCTCCCTCGACCCGAATCGTCGGGAGGTGCTGGTCCGCGAGACCGGCATAGTCCGCGACGAGCGCCGCCACGTGCTCCTGGTCGATGAACTTCCCGGCGCTCATGTTCCCGACGTAAATCGCATCCACGTTCTCCGCCGCGATCTCCGCGTCCTGAATCGCGCGCAGCCCCGCCTCGATCCCGAGCTCGCGGAACGACTTGTCCCAGAGCTCCCCGAACTGGGTCTCCCCGACCCCGATCACGCTGACCTCGCGCACGGTCACCCCTCCCTCATCCGGATCTTGCGGCGGTACTTCGCGTACGTCGCGTAGTCGAGGAACTTCACGTCCTCGACCATCGAACGCATCGTGCGGCCCGCCTTCCGGTCGATCTCCTCGAGGCCGCCGGTGACCGTAATGTCGAAGCCGTCGCTGCCCGCCCCGGAACCGTACCCCACCGCGAAGATCCGGTTGCCCGGCTTCGCGATGTCCAGGATCGCGCACAACCCGACCATGATCGCGCCGCTGTACGTGTTCCCGATCTCCCGCACGAGCAGGCCCGTGTCCATCTGCTTGTCCGTGAACCCGAGCATCTTCCCCACGCGCACGGGGAACTTCCCGTTCGGCTGATGGAAGACGGCGAAGTCATAATCCTCGGGCCGCGTCCCCGCCCGCTTGAAGAGGAGGTTCGCGCAGCTGACGACGTGCTTGAAGTACGCGGGCTCGCCCGTGAACCGGCCCCCATGGGATGGGTACGCCTGTCCCTCCCGCCGCCAGAAGTCCGGCGTGTCCGTCGTATAGGAGATCGTCTGGTCGATCGACGCGATCAGGTGGTCCTTCCCGATCACGAACGCGGCGGCGCCGGCCGACGCGCTGTACTCGAGGGCGTCGCCGGGGGCCCCCTGCGAGGTGTCCGCCCCGATCGCGAGGCCGTATCGGTACATGTCCGAGAGCGTGAGCCCCATCGTCGACTGCATCGCCGCGGTCCCCGCCTTGCACGCGAACTCGTAGTCGGCCGCGGTCATGATCGGCGCGGCCTCGATCGCCTCCGCGACAATCGTCGCGCTCGGCTTCACCGCGTACGGATGGCTCTCGCTTCCCACGTAGATCGCTCCGATGTCCTTCGGGTCCAGGTGGGGGGCCTTCTTCAGCGCCGCCCGCGCGGCCTCGACGGACATCGTGATGACGTCCTCGTCCGGGCCGGGGACGCTCTTCGCGCGGATGTTCAATCCCTTTCCCATCGCCTCGCCGTCCACGCCCCACACCGCGCCGATCTCCTTCGGCAAGATCCGGTACCGTGGGACGTATCCCCCGTAACTCACGATTCCCGCCTTCATGGCAACCGCTCCAACTTCGCAATCAGGGCGTCCGTGTCGAGCTCCGTCCGTGCCAGGATGATGTTGTCGAGGTCCGCGAGCTTAACCGCCAAGTCGTCGACCTTCTCCGGGCGCGAGTACACGACCATCGCGGGCTTCAGCGGGTGCGTCCGGATCACGATCATCGGCGACCGCCCGTACTTGACTCCGGTAAAGATGAGGGCGCGCTCCGTCGTGTACCCGAAGATCTTCAGGTAGTCCTCCCCGAGCCCGGTGATCGCTTTGATGCTGTCGATCACCGTGTATCCGCGGATCTCGCGGTCCGGGAGGCGCTTCGTGAGCGGCTTGCCGCCGATCGCGGCCAAGAACTCCTTGGCGGGGACGCCCGTTCCGAACTCCGCCATCGACGGAATCGCCTCGTTCGCGGCCGTGTTCCACCGGGAGGCGAACCGCCCGCCGCCACGCGCGTCGACCTCGAGCATCGACTCGACGAGCCGCTTGATCGTATGCACCCCGGGCGAGCGCCGTCGCCCCGACTCATAGTCGGAGATGACAGACGGGGTCACGCCCATCTGGTGAGAGAGGTCCTTGACCGTGATTTTCATCTCCTCCCGCCACTTCCGCATCGTCCGCCCCGGCTCGTCCGAAATCGCGATCTCGCCCGCGATTTTCTCCATGAGGGGACGTTGCACGGCCGCGCGTAGAGAGTGCCCGTATTTAATGGTTCGGAGCGCCGAATTGCGATTCGGCGGCCGTCGAAGACGGACGCCTACGACACCGGCCTCACGGGGATTGTGCCCGCCTGGAGGCCCGCGATGTCCGCCTCGACCATGATCCGCACGAGGTCGTGGAACTTCGTCCTCGGTTCCCACCCGAGCGCCCTCTTCGCTTTGGCGGGGTTCCCCCGGAGGTTGTACACCTCGGCGGGACGGAAGTTCTTCTCATCGACGACGACGTGCTTCTTCCAGTCCTCGATCCCGGCGACCTCGAACGCGGCCGCCGCGAACTCCTCCACGGAGTGCGCCTCTCCCGTCGCGCCGACGAAGTCGCCCGGGATGTCCTGCTGGAGCATCCGCCACATCATGTCCACGTATTCGGGCGCGTACCCCCAGTCGCGCTTCGCCTCGAGGTTCCCGAGCGAAATCGTCTTCGCCCGGCCGACGTGGATCATCGCCACGCCGTGGCTGATCTTCCGGGTGACGAACTCGAAGCCACGCCGCTCGGACTCGTGGTTGAACAGGATCCCGTTCGCGACGAACAGTCCGTGCGCCTCCCGATAGTTGATGCAGGCCCAGTACCCGTACACCTTCGCGACGCCGTACGGGCTGCGGGGGTGGAACGGCGTCATCTCGTCCTGCGGCTCGCGGTCCACGTGGCCGAACATCTCGCTCGACGACGCCTGGTACACGCGCGCGTGGGGGGCGTGCGCGCGCACCGCCTCCAGGATCCGGAGGACGCCGAGTCCGGTGATCTCCCCCGTGAGCACAGGTTGGACGAACGACGTGCCGACAAACGACTGGGCCGCAAGATTGTAGACTTCATCGGGCGCTGCCTTCTGGACAGCGGCGTTCAACGAGGACTGGTCCATGAGGTCCCCGTCGATGAGCGTCACCCGCTCCGCGATCGGCCTCAGGTTGCCGAGGTTCGGGACGCTCAGGCGGCGGACGAGGCCGAAGACGGTGTAGCCCTTCGACAACAGCAGCTCGGCGAGGTACGATCCGTCCTGACCAGTGATGCCAGAGATCAGTGCGCTCTTCGCCACGCGGGCTTGGAACCTCGCGCGGGCCTTAACCATATCGTACCGGACGCGACAATCGCCCAGCTCGTTGGGTCGCCCGCGCTCGCCACGTCCGGAAGGTTCTTCGTGGGCCGAATCTCCGAGCCACGTCTGAGGATTCGAAAACTACTCAAGAAAACACTTAAGTAACCCTTCGGAAATCGACACGAAACCGCGAAGGAGGCGGAAACGTCGCCAAACGGCCGTCGTCGGGGTCGTCGGCCGAGCGTCGTCCCCCTCCACTGAGTTGAAACCGATGATTTCGTTGTCACAGGAACGTGAATTCCGCACGCAGCGTGGACCCTCCCTCAAAAAGGTGCTGGAGGCCCCCGGTCTGGCACGCCAGACTCGGGTTGTCGGTCTCCTTCCCGTACTCAACGAAGTCGCCACGATCCGCCTAGTGGTTCGATCGATTCTGAGCTCCGGCCTCGTGGAACGCCTTCTCGTCGTCGATGACAACTCGACCGATGGGACCCGTGAGGAACTCGAAGAGGCGAAGGAGGAATTCCCGCAACTCGAGGTGGTCGTGCGAACGACGGAGCGTGGACTCGGGACCGCGCTCCTGTTCGGCTTCGAAGAGGCAATCCGCCGCTACTCGTTCGATCGGCTCGTCGTGATGGACGCGGACCTCAGCCACGATACCGCGGCAATCCCGCAACTCCTGGGGATCCCCGCAGACCTCGTCATCGGGTCCCGATACTATGACGGCGGACACATTCGGAACTGGCCGACGACACGACGAGTCATCAGCTTTGTCGCAAACTACTCCGCCCGACATTTGCTGGGACTCCCCGTCCGGGACGTCACCTCCGGATT
>VBMQ01000014.1 GCA_005878375.1 Methanobacteriota archaeon
GCTTGAATCGCCTCCCGCGAAGGTCGTCCAGGGACTCATGGAGGACGGGATCGTCGATTGCGAATGGAGGATTCGCCGTACCGAGACCGTTCAGGTACCCCCGGAGGCGGCCCAGCTCTTCCCTCCGGAACTCGATCGTTCGCTTTCGTCCGCCCTTGTACTTGAGGATCAAGTCCAGGCCGAAGAGGCTCACGATCGCCGGATGGGGGTACACCTCGATGACCTGATTCGACGCCTGGGTCCGCGGGTCCAACGAGAATCCGGAACGACGAAGCGCCTTGGCGAGCCGTTCGCCCCTCAACCGTTTCTTCGCCACGAACAGCTCCCGATTCGCGGGATGGGTGCCCGCGTCGTAGGCGCGGAAATGACGGCTCACGAGGGCGTCGCAGACCCTGCGTCCTTTCGCGTTCGGAACCGCCAGCGGGCAATCGACCGCGATCACGCACGGCCCATCTCCCGCCACGTTCGAAACGAAATGGAGCACCGCTCGGTTGTCTCCAAGATCCGCGCGGGTCTCCTGCGTGAGGCGCGCCGAGCGGCCGTCCCATTCGAGAACGCTCACGCCGGATGGGTTATCCTCCGACCACGCGAGGTCGAGCCCGATGACGCGCAGCCGAGAGGGCTGGAGCCAGTCCTGCACGCCGGTCACCCGCCGAGCGCGTCCAAGAGTTCCGCGACCCGCAAGACGAGGAGGAGCGCGTAGAACTGCCGGAGCACGACGATCTGCCCTTCGACGGCGACGCCATCCGCCTCGAGCGATGCGAAGAATCCGTCGATGCCCGCCTGGATCTCCCGCACGTCTTTGGCGGTGAGAGACTTGCGGTGGTCCGTGGCGAGGATCCACAGCTCCCGGTACATGGCGGCGGCGTGCTGGCGGTAGAGGCCGCCCAGGACTTCGAGGGAGCCCGCCACGATTTGGCGGGTCGCGAGGAACGTCAGCGTCTCGGACAGCGAGCTCATCACGATTCGCGGAAGCGTGACCTTGTCCGCGGTGAGGATGTTCTCGATGGAGAGGACGCCGATCGAGCCGAGGTCGAGGAGGCTCGCGACCTGGCTCCGCTCCTTCTGCCCCGTGAACCCCTTGAGCTCCGCCGCGAGCGCGTGGGCCTCCCCCGCCAAGTGGAGGGCGCGTTCGAGCGCCCGTCGGGCCTCGGCGTCGAACGCCTTCGGATTCGCGCGCGCGTACGCATCGAGCGCCAACAGTTCGCTCCGCAGAGACCAAACCGCACGTTCGTCGAACGAATCCGCGAGGAGCCGGGCCTTCGCACGGAGGCCCGCGACCAGGTCGTCCTCCTCCCCCGCCATCGGGCGCGAATCGGGAGTCCGGGTATTAAGGCTCTCGCGGGCGACCCGCTAGAAGCCCATCTCAGCGATCCTGAGCTCGTCGCGCTTCCGCTCCATGAAGCGGTACACCGTCTTGTGCTCGCTCCCCTTCAGGATCATCTCGACGGCCTCCTGCGCGATCGCGAGCTGGAAGTCGTCCGCGATGAGGGCGACCGTGTGGCCGTACACGGACATGTCTGCGCCCGTGAGCTCCTCGATGATCCGGCGCGTCTTTCCCCGCGTGCCGATGACCCGTCCCCGCATCTCCGCGATCCGCTCGGGCGTGCGCGCGTAGTCCTTGATGTCGAGGACGACGAAGTACGAGTCGTCGTTGAGGAGGCGGAACGCCCGCTCCTCGCTGAACCCCCGCCCGATCGCGAGCACGATGTCGCGCACCTTGATCGCGAGGAACTTGTCTTTCGCGCCCGACTCGTCGATCGTGACCTCACCGGATTCGGAGTCGACGAGCACCTTGCACCGGGAAGCCTCTTCGAGGCGTCGTTTCGTCCACCCATCCGGCCCGATGAGGACGCCGATCCGCTCCTGGGGGATGCGCGCGTATAGCATCTCACACCGCCCGCAGGCGCGCCTCGAGGCGGATCGAGCTCGCGTTCACCCCGAGGCGGGTGAAGAACCGCGCGATGTTCGCGACGTCGCGCCGGAACCACTCGTCGCTCCGCGGGTGGTCGAGCGGCACGGCCTGCGCGCAGTCGATGACCCACGGGTGGCCGTCCCACCACAGGAGGTTGTACTCGCTCAGGTCCCCGTGGACGAGCTTCCCCTTCCGCATCGCGACCATGGAGAGGACGACCTCTTCGTACGCGGCCGCGGGGTCCTCGAGGGCGACCTCCCGGATCACGGGCGCGGGCATCGTCTCATCGCCCAGGTATTCCATCAGGAGGAGGTTCCGGTGCACCGCGTACGGCCGCGGCACCCGGGCGCCCGCCTCGCGCATCCGCGTGAGGTTCTTGAACTCCTTCTGCGCCCAGACCGTGATCAGCTCGCGGAACGTACGGCCGACCTTCTTGAACCGTGGATCGCCCTGGAGGTAATCGGCGAGGGAGCGGAACGTCGCGGTGTTCACCCGGTAAATCTTGAGCGCGGCGGCGCCCTCCTCGGTCGTCGCGTGGAACACGTTCCCCTCCTTGCCCGTGCTTACCGGATAGTCCACGGTGCGGATCGTGCCGTCGGAGACGAACTTGTAGACGGCCATCAGGGTCGCCTCGTCGAAGACCTCGTCGTACGTCTTCGTGTGGTCCGCGTCCTTGCGGCGCCGCCCGAGGACCTCGATCCGCTCCTCGAGGAGGGCGAGCTTCCGATCGTCGAGTCGCATGTGCCCGGGCCGATGCGACGCCCCGCCGTAAAGCTAGCGTCGGTCAGGCGCGGACCTTCGGGGTCACGGTCGTCCGCACGGCGTCCCGCATCTCCCGGTGGAGCTTGAGGTACTCCTCGAACTCCGCGTCGCTCATCGCGAGGAGGTGGAGGAACTTCGAAACGTGCTGTTTCGTGAGGAAGCCTACGTTCTCGAGCTCCTGGACCTGGTCCTCGAGGGTCGGGTCCGTCCCGAGCTCCTCCATTCGGACCTGGAGCTTCACGAGTCGCTGGACGGTCGCGTCGTCCCACTCCGTCGTGAACCCGAGCTGGGGGAGCGCCATCAAAGCCTCCCGCGCCTCCTTCTCCGCATACTCCTTCCCGCCCGGTCCCGTCCCGTACGAGAACTGGAAGATCTCCGCCGTCGCGCGGTAGTACGTCTCGATGAAGTGGTCGACCCGCTCCTCGCGCGCGACCTCGACCATCCCCGCCTCCTTCAGCTTCGCGATGTGGTGGTAAATCGCCTGCGGGGTCAGGTTCAACTCCGCCGCAATCTGGCTGACCGTCATCTCCTTCGCCCGGAGGAGGTAGATGACCTTCCGCCGGGTTTCGTCGCCGATCAACGTGAACGCCTTCGGGTCCTTGATCACCTTCGATCCGCGCATGGCTCCGACTCAAAACTATCATGGCTTTCAAATTATATAATCATTCCTTTAACCTTTGAAACGAACGTTTAAATAGTGCTCGTATGTATTGGGAAAACGTAGGCTTGAACGGACAAACGGGCCTTAGGATGATATCGATGTGGAACGGATACGAACGGGCGATTGCGGCGGCACGGACCACCTCCGGCACGACGGACCTGGACCGGTACGTCGCCTCGGAGTACGGGTCGTGCACGACGGTGGCCTCCCTCAAGGCGCGGAGGCCCGCCCACCCTCATTCCCAGCCCGTCCACCGGCCCCTCCTCGTCACGCTCGCCACGGTCCTCGGATTCGGCCCCCACCGGCGCTCCCGGTCATCGAAGCCCGTGGGACAGGATGTCGACGGCGAGCGCCATGTCCCGCCGGTCGAGTAGGAAGATCGTGTCCGTGTAGCAGGACATCGCCTGCACGATGTTGATCCCCCGCGAGGCGAGGGCGGTCGAGAGGAAGGCGAGGAGTCCGGGTGTGTCCTCGATGCTCTCCGGGCTCGTCACCGCCAATTCCACGAGCCCCTTCCGGACGTCGATGAGCTGACTCTCTCGCAACTTTTTCGTCACGCGCGCGACGGAGTCGTCGTCGACGATGATGACGGTCCCCTGCGAGACCTGGATGAGCCGGCAGATCCGGTTCTCGTCGAGCAGTTCCTCCACGACGTCCCCGAGCCGCTGAAGGACGTCCACGCCTTCCGTGACCGTGACCGTGGCGATCTTCGTCCGGGTCTCGACCCGGCTCTTGTGGAGGACGCGCTTCACGGACGCCTCTCGGTATCCCTTCACCTTCTCGATCGGGAAGCGGCGGCACGCCGCCAGGACCGCCTGCCCCTTCCGGATCCCGAGCTCCTTCCCGACGAGCCGCGCGAGCGCGGAGTGGTTCACGACGCCCATCTTGAGCGCGTCGAGGAGGCCCGGGCGGCCCTCGATGTACTCGCGGACCTGCTGCGCGACGCTCGCCATCGTTTGGCGGGAGTCATGTCCAATATTTGACAATTGGGTTTGCGCTTGACCGAAACTGGTCAATGGATTCTAATACCTCGCTGCAAGTCCATTATTTCATACAGCCGGGGAAGGTCGTGGCGCATCCAACCGTTGTGTTAGCTTATTCCGGAGGCTTGGACACCTCCGTGGCAATCCGGTGGCTGATGGACAAGGGGCTGGACGTCGTCGCCCTCACGGTCGACGTCGGGCAGCCCGGCGATTTGGCGGCGACGAAGCGGAAGGCGGAGGCGACGGGCGCCCGGAAGGCGTACGTCATCGACGCCCGCGAGGAGTTCGCGGACGAGTACATTACGCGCGCGCTGAAGGCGAACGCGATGTACGAGGGCCAGTACCCGCTGAGCACCGCGCTCGCACGGCCTCTCATTGGGAAGCTCCTCGTCGACATCGCCCGGAAGGAGGGCGCCCAGTCCGTCGCCCACGGATGCACGGGCAAGGGCAACGACCAGGTCCGGTTCGACCTGTGCACGACCGCCCTCGCCCCGGACCTGACGGTCATCGCGCCGGCGCGTGTCTGGAACCTGACACGGGAGCAGGAGATCGAGTACGCGCGGGAGCACGGGATTCCCGTCCCCGCGTCGAAGGGGTCCCCGTACAGCACGGACGAGAACCTGTGGGGCCGCTCCGTCGAGTGCGGCGTCCTCGAGAACCCGGCGATCGAGCCGCCCGAGGAGGCGTTCGAGTGGACGGCCTCCCCGTTGGCGGCGCCGAACGAGCCCGCGTACGCGAACATCGGGTTCGAGGCGGGCGTGCCCGTCGCGTTGAACGGGAAGCGGATGGACCTCCTCGCGATCATCACGAAGCTCAACGGGTTGGCGGGGACGCACGGCGTCGGCCGCATCGACCACGTCGAGTCCCGCGTCGTCGGGATCAAGTCCCGCGAGGTGTACGAATGCCCCGCCGCGATCGTGCTCACGAAGGCGCACCAGGCGCTCGAGGCGATGGTCCTGCCCCGGGACGTCCTCGACTTCAAGCGGGGCGTCGAGGCCCGGTACGCGAACCTGATCTACGACGGCCTGTGGTTCACCCCGCTCCGCGAGGCGCTCGACGCGTTCGTGGACGAGACGCAGGCACGGGTGTCGGGCGAGGTCAGTGTGAAGCTGTTCAAGGGCGCGGCGGCGGTCGTCGGCCGCACGTCCCCGTTCAGCCTGTACGAGCACAGGCTCGCGACGTACTCGTCGGGCGACACGTTCCGCCAGGAGATGGCGGAGGGATTCATCTACGTCTGGGGCCTCCCCGCGCGCACGTGGGCCGCGATCGGGGAGCGCGCGCAGCCGACGAAGCTCGTCAAGGCCGCCAAGAGGGCGAAATAGGCATGGCGGCGACGTTGGAGAAGAAGGCGGCGAGCGAAGCGCCCTCGTACGTGCGCACGCCCGCCGCGAAGTTCCTCGCTTCGTTGGCGGTGGATCGCCGCCTGTACCCGTACGATTTGGCGGGCAGCATCGCGCACGTCGAGATGCTCGGCGCGGTCGGGATCCTGACCGCCGAGGAGGCGGGCTCGCTCGCCCATGGCCTCCGGAAGGTCCACACGGAGATCGCCGCGGACGCGTTCGCGTGGCGGGACGACCTCGAGGACGTGCACACGAACGTCGAGGTCCGGCTCACGGAACTCTTGGGCCCCCTCGGGGCGAAGGTCCACACCGCGCGGAGCCGGAACGACCAGGTCGCGCTCGACGAGCGGCTGTACCTGCGGGAGGCGGTCCACGCGGTCCAGGAGCAGGTCCTCGCGCTTCAGTCCGGGCTCGTCGCCCTCGCGGAAGCGCACGTCGAGACCGTGATGCCGGGGTACACGCACCTCCAGCGGGCGCAGCCCGTGACCCTCGCGCACCACCTCCTCGCGCACGTCTGGCGGCTCTCCCGCGACTTCGACCGCCTCTCCGGCTGCTTCCAGCGGGGCAATATCTCTCCGCTCGGGGCCGGCGCGTTGGCGGGCAGCACCCTGCCGATCGACCCCGCCATCGTGGCGCACCGCCTCGGGTTCGCGGCGGCGTTCGAGAACTCGCTCGACGCGGTGAGCGACCGCGACCCGTTCGCGGAGTTCCTCTTCGATCTCTCGCTTCTGACGGTGCACTTGAGCGGCTTCGGGGAGGAACTCGTGCTGTGGGCCTCGGCGGAGTTCGGGTTCCTCAAGCCGGTACCGGAGCTCGGGTCCGGGAGCAGCCTCATGCCCCAGAAGCGGAACCCGGACGTCGCGGAGCTCGCGCGAGGAAAAGCGGGTCGTGTGATCGGCGATCTTGTCGCGCTTTTGGCGGCGCTGAAATCCCTGCCGCTCGCGTACAACCGCGATCTCCAGGAGGACAAGGCGCCCGTCTTCGACGCCGCCAACCACGCCTTGGAGACGTTGGTGGCGCTGAACCTCGCGGTCCCTGCGCTCGCGTTCGACGAGTCCAAGATGGCGAAGGCCGCCGCGGACCCGCGGATGCTCGCGACGGATCTGGCGGAATACCTCGTCGCGAAGGGCGTCCCGTTCCGCGAGGCCCATGGTACTGTCGCGGAATTCCTCTCCACGCACGAGAAGGTCGACGCGAAGTCGTTGCGCGAGTTCAGCGCGAAGTTCCGTGAGGATGTCGGGGAACTGCTCGACGTCCGTCGGGCCGTCTCCCGGCGGAACACGCCTGGCGGACCCGCCCCGGAGGCGGTGCTCGGGCAGCTCGGGAAGGCGAAGGACGCCCTGGGCCTCGAGCGGTACGCCCTTTCGAAGCACGCGGAGAGCGTGCAGATCGTCCACGAGATCCTGCGGGAGGAACCGAAGTGACCCAATGCCCGGAGTGCGAAGCCGTCGTCCAGAAGGGGGACAAGATCGAGGGCGAGATCTTCTCCTGCCCCGAGTGCGGCGTCGAGCTCGAGGTCACCGTGGCCGAGCCGTTCGCCGTGGCGCTCGCCCCGCAAGAAGCCGAAGACTGGGGTGAGTGACGCGTTCACCCTCGGCCTCTTCTACACGATCATCCGCCCCGAGGAGAAGTGGATCCTCGAGGCCGCGCAGGCCCGCGGCATCCCCGTGGAGCGGCTCCACGACGAGTCCGTGACCTTCCCGCTCGTGCGGAACGGGTTCAAGGCAGACCTCGTGCTCAACCGGAGTGTCTCGCACACGCGCTCCCTGTACGCGCTCCGCTTCTTCGAGCACTACGGCGTGCCGACGGTGAACCCGTACGACGTCGTCTCCCTGTGCGGGGACAAGGTGCTCGCATCCCTCCGGCTCCAGGAGGCGGGAATCCCGACGCCGCGGACGGTCGTCGCGCTCACGCCGGAAGCCGCGATGAAGGCGCTCGACGAGGTCGGCTACCCGGCGGTGCTCAAGCCGCCGATCGGCTCGTGGGGTCGCCTGCTCGCGAAGGTCGACGACCGCGAGGAGGCGGAGCAGATCATCGAGCACAAAACCGCGCTCGGCTCCCCGATGCACTCCGTCTTCTACGTTCAGGAGTACGTCGCGAAGCCGGAGCGGGACATCCGGGCGTTCGTCGTGGGCGACGAGCTCGTGGCGGCGATGTACCGCACGTCCTCGGACTGGCGGACGAACGCGCACCTCGGCGGCGAGACGCAATCGCTCGAGCCGGACGCGGCGCTCACGGAACTCACGCTCCGCGCGGCGGAAGCCGTTGGCGGGGGCGTTCTGGCGGTGGACCTCATGGAGTCCGGGGACGGGCTCCTCGTCCACGAGGTGAACCCGACGCCGGAATTCAAAGCGCTCGCGGGCGCGACGGGCGTGAACATCGCCGCCCGGATCGTGGACTACGCGGCGGGGGTCGCGGCGCGATGAAGGTCAGCGTCGTCGGCGGTTCCGGTTACACCGGGGGAGAACTCCTCCGGCTGCTCGTGCGCCATCCGAAGGTCGAGCTCGAGCAGGTCACGTCGGATTCGTTGGCAGGGAAGCCGCTCGGCCGCGCGCATCCGAACCTCCGCAAGGTCACGGACCTCACGTTCACGCCCCACGCGGAGCTCGAGGAGACCGACCTCCTGTTCCTCGCGATGCCCCACGGGCGGTCGATGGAGCGGATGCCAGAGTTCCTCGTCCGCGCCGCCAAAGTCGTGGACCTGAGCGCGGACTTCCGCCTGCGGGATCCGAAGGCGTACGAGACGTACTACGGGGTGAAGCATCCGCACCCGGAACTGCTCGCGAAGACCGCCTACGGCTTGCCGGAGCTGCACCGCGAGGAGATCCGGAACGCGACCCTTGTCTCGGGTGCGGGGTGCATCGCGACCGCGAGCATCCTCGCGCTCCGCCCCCTCGCGTTGGCGGGTGCGATCGACCCCGCCAAAGTCGTCGTCGACGCGAAGTCCGGTTCGAGCGCGAGCGGCGCCGATGGAGGTCCCGCGAGCGTTCATGCGGAACGTTCCGGCGTCATGCGCCTGTACTCGGCCGAAGGGCACCGCCACACCGCGGAGATCGAGCAAGAGACGGGCCTCACCGTTGGCCTCTCGTGCCACGCGGTCGAGGCCGTGCGCGGCGTGCTCGCGACGTGCCACGCGTTCCTCAATCAGCCCGCCACGGAGAAGGATTTGTGGCGGTGGTATCGCGACGCGTACGCGAAGGAGCCGTTCGTCCGCCTCGTGAAGGAGGCCGGCGGGATCTACCGCCTGCCCGAGCCGAAAATCTTGGCGGGGACGAACTACTGCGACGTCGGCTTCGCCCTCGACGGGCATGCGAACCGCGTCGTGGCCGTCGCCGCGCTCGACAATCTCATGAAGGGGGCCGCGGGCAGCGCGGTCCAGTGCATGAACCTCATGTCCGGGTACTCGGAGACGCTGGGCCTGGACTTCGTAGGCCTACATCCGATCTGAGGTGACGAACGACCATGATGATAGTGAAGGTGGGCGGTGCGGACGGGAACGACATCGACAACGTGCTGATCGACCTCGCGCCGAGGAAGGACTTCGTCCTCGTGCACGGCGGGTCCAAGGAAGTGGACTCGCTCGCGGCGGCGCTCGGTCGCCCGCCGAAGTTCCTCACGTCGCCGAGCGGCGTCGTCTCCCGGTACACGGACGCCCAGACGATGGAGGTGTTCACGATGGCGTTGGCGGGGAAGCTGAACACGCAGATCGTCGCGCGCCTGCAGTCGATGGGCACGAAGGCGCTCGGCCTCACGGGCGCGGACGGCGGCCTCCTCGTCGGCCGGCGGAAGGAGGCGGTCCGGGCGGTCGACAACCGCGTGAACGTCGAGCTCCTGGACGTGCTCCTGAAGAACGGGTACGTGCCCGTCGTGTGCCCGCCGGCGATGACGGAGCAGGGCGAGCTCATCAACACGGACGCGGACCGCGTCGCGGCGAAGATTGCGGCCGCCCTGAAGGCGGACACGCTCCTCCTGTTCACGAACGTCCCCGGCCTCCTCCGGGAGCCGAGCGACCCGAGCACGCTGATCAAGCACGTGCCGCGCGACCAGCTCGAGTACTTCATGAACTTCGCGTACGGGCGGATGAAGAAGAAACTGATCGCCGCGAAGGACGCGCTCGAGGCCGGCGTCGGGAAGGTCGTCATCGCGTCCTCGAACGTCGAGGACCCCGTGGAGCGCGCGCTGAGCGGGCTCGGCACCGTGATCGAATGAAGGTCGAGGACCGCACGGGCGAGTTCGCCGCCTACCCGAAACGGGACCTCACGTTCGCGCGCGGGTTCCTCGCGACCCTCTTTGACACGGAGGGGAACGAGTACATCGACTGCGGCGCGTCGTTCGGCGTCGGCAACCTCGGCCACGCGAACCCGGAAGTCGTCGCGGCGATCGAGGCGCAGGCGCGAGAGCTGTTGCACGTCGGGCCCCCGTTCGGGACCACCGCCAAAGCCGCGTTCATTCAGAAGCTCCTCTCGGTCGCCCCGCCAACCTTGAAGCGCGTCTTCCTCAGCAACTCCGGCTCCGAAGCGGTGGAGACGGCCTTGAAGTTCGCGCGCGCGTCGACGGGCCGAACGAAGATCATCGCCGCGATGCGGGGATTCCACGGCCGCACGATGGGCGCGCTCAGCGCGACGTGGAAGAAGGAATTCCGTGAAGGGTTCGAGCCGCTCGTCCCGGGATTCGAGCATGTCCCGTACAACGACGCCGACGCGCTCACCGCCGCCGTGGACCGCGAGACCGCCGCCGTCATCTTGGAATGCGTCCAGGGCGAAGGCGGGGTGCACGTCGCTGCGCCCGAGTACCTGCCGGTCGCCCGCGAGGTGTGCGACCGCGAGGGCGCGATGTTGATTGTCGACGAGGTCCAGACCGGGATGGGCCGCACCGGCCGCCTGTTCGGAGTCGAGCGGTGGGGCGTGGAACCGGACATGATCACGCTCGCGAAGTCGTTGGCGGGTGGGGTCCCGATCGGGGCGACGCTCACGACGACCGCCGTCGAGTCCAAGTTTGGCGGGAGCCACAATTCCACGTTTGGCGGCGATGCCCTCGCGTGCGCGGCGGGAACGGCCGCCCTCGAGTTCACCGTCCGCGAGAAGCTGTGGGAGCGCGCGGAGGCCCTCGGGAACCAAGCGATGGAATCGTTCCGCGGCCTGAACGCGCCCGCGGTCCGCGAGGTCCGGGGCCTCGGCCTCATGATCGGGATCGAGCTGAAGGAGAAGGTCACACCTTATCTACAGAAGCTCGCTTCCCAGGGCGTGCTCGCGATCGGGGGAGGATCGAGCGTGCTGCGACTGCTTCCCCCGCTCGTGATCCCCGACGACCAGTGGTCGTACGCCGTCGACACGATCGGCAAGGTGCTGAGCCATGGATGACGCGCGCCTCCTCGCGGAGCTCCTCGAGGCGTACAGCCCGTCCGGCCAGGAGGAGGCCGCCGTCCTCGCGTTCACGAAGATCGCCCGCTCCCTCGGATACCAGACGGGCGTGGACGACGTCGGGAACGGCATCGCGCGCATCGGGTCGGGGAAGCCGCACATCCTCTACCTCGGCCACATCGACACTGTCGAGGGCGCGATCCCCGTGCGCATCGAGGGCGATGTCGTGCACGGCCGCGGCGCGTGCGACGCGAAGGGCCCCCTGTTGGCGGCGCTGCTCGCGGGGCAAGGTCACCACGGTTCCGGGGAAATCGTCGTCCTCGCGGCGGTCGGCGAGGAGGCCGACTCGCGGGGCGCTCGTCATCTGATCCCCCGCCGAAATCCGGACTACCTGCTCGTCGGCGAGCCGAGCGGGTGGTCGAATGTGACGACAGGGTACAAGGGGAACCTCAGTTTGCAGGTCGCCTTCGAAGGGGTGCGGAAGCACCTCTCCGCGCCGGACCCGACGACGGTCGAGCAGGCGCTCGCGTTCGTCGCCCGGGTCCGGTCCTTCTGCTTCCTGTATCATGAGAAGACGCCATTTGCGTCGCTCACCGCCAAGGTCTCGTCGATCACGACGGCCCGCATGGGGAGCCGCGAGGTCGTGAAGGTCCACGTGAACTTCCGCCTCCCCCCGACGATGAAGACGAGCGACGTGCTCACGTTCCTCGAAGCCGAAGGCCTTGGCGATCGTATCACGGTAAAGGACCGTTCAGAGGCGGTTGAGGTCCCGCGTGACAATGAGGTCGTGCGTGCGCTGACCGCGGGGATTCGCGACGCGGGCGGGCGGCCGAAGCTCCTCCACAAGACGGGGACGTCCGACCTCAATCTCGCGGCGCCCGTCTGGGGTTGCCCGGCGGCGGCGTACGGGCCCGGGGACTCGCACCTCGACCACACGGACGAGGAGCGGATCGACATGGAGGAATTTCGGCGATCCGTCGCGGTCCTCGGGGGCGCGTTCCGGTCACTCACGGCCCGACCGTGACATCGTCCGGGCGCGCTCCAACGACAAGTCTGAT
>VBMQ01000015.1:0-22301 GCA_005878375.1 Methanobacteriota archaeon
CGACGAGCCCCGCCCCCGTGAGCGCGGTCGGGAAGAAGTAGAAGATCACGAGGACGAGGAGGACGATCCGCCCGACCCAGTTCAGCCAGCGGATCTTGCGAGCGCTCGCGCGCATCGCGGCGGGATGGCGGCGGCGATAGGAGTCGTATGCGCGGTCGTGGAAGAAGCCGATCAGCCACGCGGCGACGACGAGGAGGACGAACAGGACTTGAGGGTTCTCGATGAAGTTGAACGTCACGTACCGCGCGCTGTCGACGGGAACGCCGCTCGTGTCGTAGACAGCATCGTAGAATTGGATCTCTCCGACGGGCGTCCGGATCAGGTGGGGGCGGACGGACGTGGACGCGAGATCCGAGAAGCTGAGGAACCCGACGACGTAGTCCGTGTGGCGGAAGTCGATCGTCCCCGAATATCGCGAGGGCGCCTGGATCCGCATGTTCCGGATGAAGTAGCCGCGGCCTCCGACGGTCGCATCCCCGTTGGCGGTGAAGTTGAGGCGACCGCGGGCTGCCCGTCGCCGTCCCCGACCGCAGTCAGAGCATCCCATCGCAGGCGGTCCCGGCTGATTTGGACGGTGAGGTTGTCCCCCGGCGCCGCGCTCCCTGTGTGCTCGAAGGAGAAGTTCGCGCTCGCCGCGTACCGGAGGTCCACGGCGCTCTCCGACCCATACGGATCGTCGGAGTAATACGTGTAATAGGAATCGTTCGCCTTGTACGCTCCGGTCGCGTTCCACGCACTCGCCGTCGCGTTGCCGCCGGCCCATAGGAACCGCCCCGCGGGCCACGTGTAGTTTCCCGTCGGAGGCGGGCCGACGCGCCGCCACCCGTTTTGGCCCGGGACCTGTGGGTTGAAGGGGAACGGATAGCAGGACGTCCCGCACGAGGCGGGGTCCAAGCTTTCCGTGCCCGTGTCGAAGGAGAAGAGGCGGTGGAGGGACTGTGCGAGGGCCTGGTCCGCCTCCGGGAACAGGCGTTCGACGGACTGACTGTTCGCGTTGAAGATGAACCGGATTTCCATGTTCGTGCTCGTGTTCGTTGTCGACCCCACGAGACCGTCGCTGCTCCGCTCTGCCGGGAGGTCGCGCTCGATCCGGTCCACGTGGGTGATGGTGACGAAGCGGAACGGCGTCCCCTGGCCTCCGGGTCCGCTCTCCATGCTGCTGTCGACGAGCGTCAGATACTCTGTCCCCTCGGGACTGTCGATGACCCCGTTGTTCAGGTTCGCGCCGGTCGCGCCCGTCGCCTGGCCGTGGTACGGGAAGCCCCGCGGAATCGTCGCCTCGGAGTCGAACATCCACACAACTTTCTGCCGGAGGATCTTCGCCTGATCGCCCGAGAGGGTCCACGTGACATGGCCGCCATCGTTGACGTCTCCGAGACTCAGGAGCTCAAGGTCGGACGACACGACGACTTTCCCGTTCTGCGCCCCGACGCCGACGTTCGAGATGAACGCGAACAGAACGATGAGGAAGAGGAAAACCCGCCACGCTGGCGACATCGAGGTGGCGGCGAAACGGAGCGCGGCTTAAAAGACTTGTCCAACACATCGCGCGGAAGAGAATCATGCATCCGCAAACCTTTATCCCCGCGCGACCGAATCCCTTCATCAATGCTCCCGGAGCAACTCTCTAAGATGCTTTCTTCCGGGGTCGACCTCGAGAAAGAATACGAGACGGTTTCGCGAACCCTCGAGTCGATTGGGCTGTCGAGCTATGAGGCGCGGGGATACGTCGCCCTCGTCGCGCACGGATACGGGAGCGCCGAGGCGATTGCGGAAACCGCGAAGATCCCACGGACGAGCGCGTACAAGGTCCTTCAGTCCTTGTGCTCGAAGGGGTTCGCGATTTCCACGAAGGGTCGGCCCACAATCTTCAAGCCGGAGAGCCCCGGGAAGATCAAGGAGAAAGTGACGGAGCACATCTCGGAGACGTTCGACAAGCTCGAACTGCTCCACGAGATCCTGCGGGACAAGGGAGAACCGCAGCTCGTCTACACGATTGCCGGCAAGGGGCGCGTATTGGAGAAGGTCGGCGAGCTCCTCGACACCTGTCAGGACGCGTTCATCATCGCGACGCCCACCATGCATGAGATCCGTGAGCAGCTTGCGAAGAAACTCGACAGCGCGGTCGACCGCGGCATCCGCCTCACGATCATCACGGAACCCCTCCAGAAGGTTCCGGAGGGCGCACAGGTGTTTTGGAAGAAAGGACTGCTTGCGACCACGATCATCTCCGACGCAGAGCGGGCGCTCCTCGCCTCGCCCGACCTGCAAGCGTCGGGATACACGGACAACGCCAACCTCGCGAAGTACCTCGAGAGCTTCCTCCAAATCCTGATGGAACACTCCCCGCCAAAGGCGTGACCCGAATCGACTTATACGCCCGCCCGGTTTGGCGGCATTCGTGGACTTCGACCTCGTTGTGATCGGTGCAGGCCCTGTTGGCGGCCTCGTTGCGGGAGCGGTCGCGGAAAAAGGGTACCGCGTCGCCCTCGTTGAAGAGCACCGCGAGGTCGGAGAGCCCGTGCAGTGCGGTGGTCTCATCACGCCACGGGTGTTCGACCTTGTCCCGGGGCGAGAGACGATCGTCAACGAGGTCCACGGCGCGGAGATCTTCGGCCCCGCCCAGCAGCGGATGCGGATCGATGCGCACCGGACGGAGGCCGTCGTCGTCGACCGCGCGAAGTTCGACCAGGCCATTGTGCGCCACGCCCTCAAGCGGGGCGTGAAGTCCTTCCTGGGCGCAAAGGCCGTCGCCGGGCGATACGCGGACGGAGGCGTCGAAGTCGTCGTCGACCGCGACGGAAAACAGGATCGGTTGACCGGCAAGATGCTCGTCGGGGCGGACGGGGTCCAATCCGTGGTCGCGAAGTGGTTCAAGATCCTGCGGCCGAAGTACATCCTGCCGGGATTCGAGGTCGAGATGACCGGCGTGGCGGGGGATCCCGGGTTCGTGAAACTCTTCGTGGGCCACGAGGTCGCACCCGGCTTCTTCGGATGGATCATCCCGTCCGGGGAGGACTCGGGCCGCGTCGGCCTTTGCGTGCGGGAAGGGAACGCGTTCGCGTATCTCGAGAAGATGATGCGGTGGGGTCCCGTGGCGGAATTCGTGAAGAGAGCGCAGCCGCTCCTCTACATCGCGGGAGGCATCCCGATCGGGTTTCCACGGCGGACGTATGCGGACCGCGTGATGATCGTCGGCGACGCCGCGTGCCAAGTGAAGGGGACGAGCGGGGGCGGAATCTACTCCGGCCTCCGGTGCGCGGCCCACTGCGCGAACACGGCGCTCGAGGCGCTCGCGAAGGACGACTTCTCCTCCCGCCAAATGCGGCGGTACCACAAGGCGTGGAGTGGCACGGTCGGCAAGGAGTTGCGGAAGGACCTCGCGATCTTCGAATCGTTCGCGAGCTTGACGGACCGCCAGATGGACGACCTGTTCGAGATCTTCAACCAGCCGGAGATGGTGCGGATTATCGAGGAGCACGGGGACATCGACTTTCCGTCCAAGGTCGGGTGGCGATTGCTCCGCGAGGAACCAAGGCTCCTCAAGTACACGGGCAAGGCGCTCCGGGCGATGGTCCCGCGGATTGGCGGGTGAGCCGCCAAAAGGACTAAAGCCCCCCGTCGAATCCGCGCAATCGTGCGGCCGACGGACGGCGACGCGTGGGCGCTCGTGCAACGCCACATCTTCCCCGGAAAGACGGACCCGACGTCGTTCTATGAGCGGAAACGGTGGGCGATGCTCTTCTCGGAAATGCTCGAGGAGCCTCATCAGGTCGTCGTGGAGATTGGATCCGGTTGGGGACTCGGAACCCGTTGCATGGCCAACGCGCCCGGGATTGGGGTCGCGATCGGCGTGGACGCGGATGCCGTCGGGTCCCTCGTCGACGCGCCCCGGGTGGGCCGCCCGCCGGAGTTCGTCCAGGCGAACGTCGAAGGGACCTTGCCATTTCGGCCCGGGTCCGTGGACTGCATGATTGCGCCCGAGGTGTACGAGCACTTCTACCACCCCGCGCTCTTCTTTCAAGAGGCGCACCGGGTGTTGCGACCCGGCGGGCGCCTGATCCTCACGACGCCGAACACGGAATCGATCGCGCTCATGGTTCTCCGACGGCTCCCGCGGCGGTGGGCGCAACGGATGCTCACTCGCGAAGGGGACGCGAAGAAGCACCTCCACCCCGAATTCTTCGGAGACCTCTCGACCGGCGGGCCGCACGGGCATCGCGTCGAGGGCGCGTCTCTCATGGAAATGGAGCGGATGGCCGCGCAATACGGCTTCCGCCAGGTTCGGGCAACGACCTGGGGCCTTCCCTTTGCAGGTCCCGCCTGGGAGAAAATGCCGCGGCCGATGCGGGAGTTCCTGTTGGGCCGGTTCCACGCGTTGGCGGTTGGGCTCCGGCACATTTTCGTCGTTTGGAAGCGCGACGACGAGCCTGTGAAGTCGCGCGCGGCCTAGATCGAATACCACTGCCCTTCGACGGGCAGGAGGCACTCCCGTCCGGGCAGCGCGTCCGCGAGCGCTTGGCGGTTATCCCCGTGCATGAGCACGACTCGCTTCGGGTCGCAGCCCTCGATGAACTCCACGAGCTCGTTGTGGCCGGCGTGCGCAGAGAAGTCGAACTGGCGGAGCTGGAACTTCGGCTTCACGAGGGCGCCGTCGATCTCGAGCATCCCTTCGTCCACGAGCCTTCGCCCGTTCGTCTCGGGGATCTGGTACCCGGTGAGGCACACCGCGCTGTTCGGATCGTCCACGATTGCGTCGAGATACCGGAGGACGGGGCCGCCGTCGAGCATCCCGCTCGTCGTCACGATGACCTCCGCGCCGAGGGCCTTGTCCCGATCGCGGGCGGAGTGGACGACGCGGGTGCGGTTCATCGCCTGTCGCAGCTTCTTCGTCGACCGCGTGTAGCCCTGGTGCTCGACGTAGATCGAGTTCACCGCCTTTCCCATCCCGTCGAGGAACGTCTCGAACCGCTGCCGGGCGAGGGTCATGAGAACCTCTTGCGTGCGGCCGACGGCGAACGCGGGGACGACGACGTAGCCGCCGATCCGGACGATCGACTCCACGAATTGGAGGAACTCGTACTCCGTCTTCAGCCGGTCCGGGTGCTGACGGCCCGCATACGTCGACTCGACGACGAGGGTGTCGCACTTCACCGGCTTGCATCCCGTGACGAGGTCCGTGCTCACGGTCTGGAGGTCCCCGGTGAACACGAGGCTCTCGCGGCCGCGCACCTCGAACATCGTCGCGCCCGGGATGTGGCCCGCGCTGTGCAACGTGACCTCCAAGTCTCCGACCTCGACCGTTTCCCCGAAGTTGACGGACTCGAAATACCGGGGCGCCTCGCGCAGGTCCGCGGCGGAGAACGGGGTTGAGAACCCCTCCGCTGCGGCCGGCGAAGATGTCCGTTCGATGGTGGCCGGTGAGCCACGGGATCATGCCGGAATGGTCGAGGTGTGCGTGGGACAGGAACGCGGCGTCGACGGGCGGGGCCTCGATCGGGTAGAGGGGAGGCCGGGCGGGGAGCATCCCGTAGTCGAAGAGGGTCGTGGTGGGGCCGTCCCGGAGGACCATCCCGAGGCGACCGACGTGGGTCGCACCACCAAGGAACTCGATATCCATGGAGTCCGCTCGATGGACGAGGCTGCGATAAAGGCTTCGGGGCGTGGCCAGGCCGGCCTTGGGCATCCACCCCGGCACGAGGGCGGGCGAGGCTCTGTATTATAAGGTTCCCCGGCAATAATTGTCCGACGAGGGGGTTGGGCATGGGGGAGGAAGGCGAAGCGGACGGAGCGTGGGCGTTCAACGCGATCGACGCGCTCCGTGCCAAAGTCGACGCCGTGAAGCAGGCGGAGGCCGCCGTCCGGGAGAGAGCCGCGGAGATCGAGGAAGAACGCGAGACCCTGGCGGCCGCGCAGCGTCGGCTGTTCCAGAAGGAGCAGAATCTCACTGAGCTCGAGGGGGACCTCGGGCGGCAGCGCGAGGACCAACAGCGCCGCCAAACGGAGCTCGGCCGCGCCCAAGGGGAGGTCGCGCAGGCGCAGGACCGGCTCGCTGCGAACGAAGCCCGGATGCGGGAATGGGCGCAATCCCTCCATGTCGCGGAGCAGCAAATCGTCGCCCTCCGGGACGAGCTCAAGAGCCGCCACGCGGAGGCGGCCATCAAGCTCGCTCAATTCCACGATCGACTCACAGCCCTTTCGCGGCGCGAGGATGAACTCGCGGATCGGGAAGCGGCGATTGTCGAGACGCTCGCGCGCCTCGAAGCGGTCGGCGCCATAGTCATCGCTCGAGAAGGTGCCCTCGCCTCTCAAGTCGAGGAGATGACGAAACTCCACGCGGAATGGATGGAATCCACGCGGAAACGTGAGGGCGAGCTCTCCATTGCGCTCGGGGCGGTCGAAGGCCAGACGTCGACGCAAGGAGCCCTCAAAGGGGAATTGGCGTCGATCCTGCAGAGCCTCCGGCTCGAGGTCGAGAAGGCCGCGGGACAGCGGCAGTCGCTCGTGGAGCGGGAACGCCGGGTCCTCGAGTTCGAGAAGAACCTGACGACCGCCATCGGGTCCGTGCGGCTTGAGCCCGATGCCGCACCGAACGGTATTCGGCCCGTCGAGGAGCCGCCTTCGCCACGCGAACGAGTGGTCGCGCCCGCCGTCCCGTCGATCGCGACGGACGCACCCAAACCGACTCAGGCGCCCCGCACCGCCAAAGGGCGGGCGATGGAGAAGATGGCCCGGGCCCTCGAACTCGCGAAGCGGGCGCACGCGACCGGACGCGACACCGAGGAGGTCCGGGAGCTCGTTCGACTCCTCCGCCAGGCGTACGATGCCAAGAACTGGGAGGACGTCGACTCGTTGTCCGAGAAGGCCCTCGAGCGGCTCTCGCTCTTGACGGATGCGGCGTCCTAGGCGGACGCGGCCGGCTCCCCATCGTTTGGCGGCAAGACCGCACGCGCCGGAAGCCACAATGACTGACACCGGATCGCCCGGGCCATCCGACGCGTGCCGAGCATCCGCATCGCGACGTCGAGCATCCAATCGTTCCCGAAGAACCGGTCCGCGAGCCGCTTGATCCGTGCGCCCCGCGCAAGGGGCTCACCCACCGCCGAACGCCACTTCGTCTCATACGCTTCGAGGGGGACGCCGCGCTCGACGTGATCCGCCGCGGCATGGCCCGCGATTCGGCCTGCGATCATCGCGACGTTGATCCCCCCGCCGTTCGTCGCCATCACCTGTCCCGCGGAATCCCCCGCCAAGATCACCGGCGGCGCGACCGTGCGCTCGACAGGGCCGAGGACCGGCACGTGACCGCCGGTGCCGTGGTGCTCCGACCACCCGTGCTTCCGAAGGAACGCGGAGAACAGGTGCGCAAGATTCCCATCGAAGTGCTGCCACGTCCCGAGGCCGACGTTCGCGCATCCGTCCTTCGGGATGATCCATGCGTACCCCCCCGGCGCGAAATCCCCGAAGAACAGGTCCGTCGCCGAGGAGAAGTCGCCTCCGACGAGGCAGCTCATCGCGGGGCCCGTCACGGGCTTCGGAAGCCCGACGCTTTTCGCGACGCGGGAGTTGGGACCGTCGGCGCCGACGATTACCTTGGCCTCGAACGTCCCATGGTCCGTGACGACTTCGTGGCCGCGCACCGCGAAACAGTTCGTGAGCGTCCGGAGCTCGGCCCCGGCCTCGACCGCCTGGTCCGCGAGGCCCTGGTCCATCGCGTCCCGCGCGACGGTGAATCCTTGGAAGGGCACGTCCCAGTGGCGGCCTCCCGGACTCCAGAGGCGGATCACGTCCGTGTCCCGACGCTTGCCGCGGTACGGGACCGCCATGAGATCTTCGAGTTCCGCGACGGTCGGGAAGATCGCGCGCACCTCCTCGTTCTTCGCCACGTACTCGCCGCACTGGACGGGGACGCCGACGACCTTTCGCCGGTCGAGCAGAAGCGTGCGCATCCCGCGAGCCGCGGCGTAGCGCGCCGCCGTGCTCCCAGCAGGGCCCGCCCCGACGACGGCTACGTCGTACGCGCGCGCACCCCCTGGAGGTGGAAGACGGCCCGCATGGAGAGGTATCGGAGTCGGACGTCGGAGAATCCCGAGCGCTCGAGGAGGACGGCGTACGCCTCCGGCGGTTCCATCGCCTCGTACGAACGACTGAAGGCGCGGAAGGGCGGCTCCCCCCACGTCCGTCGCACCTTGGCGGGGACCAAGGCGCCGACGATCGCGGGCACCCCGAAGGTCAACCACGATTTCATGAACGCGTGGCGGAGGCCGGCAGGAGGCGGCGCCGCCTCGAGGATGTGAAGTTCCCCGCCCGGACGAAGGACCCTTGCAATTTCGCGGACGGACGCCGGCTGGTCGAGGAAGTCGCGGAACGAGAAGGAGCAGAACACCTTGTCGACCGTCCCACCACGCACTGGCATCTGTTCGGCGATGCCCGACAAGAAGCGGTAGCCGTTTCCCGCCAAACGCCCCGCGGCGAACGCAAGCATCGTCCGCGACGGATCGAGGCACACGACTTTGCGCGCATGGACGAGGCGGGCGAAGCCGCCGGGGCCGGAACCGATTTCGAGGACGACGTCTTGCCGACGGACGACCCGCGCCAAACGCTTCCGCCAAAAGGGCAATCGTCCGAACGTATTGACGAGGTTCACGCGCTCGTAATACGCAGGTTCTCAATCACGGCCTCCACGCCCCGCCACGCCGCGAGGTCCGCGTCCGGCGGATGCATGGGATCACGTGTTCCGCCGCACGACGAAGTCTGCGAGCCGGCTGAGCTGGTCGCGGTACGGCCCGGGGCGCACCCCATCGAGGGCTTCGCGGGCGAGGAACCCGTAGTGTTCGGCGTCGACGCGGGCGCGCTCGACCGCTCCGGATTCGCGGATTAAAGCAAGGCCGCGGCTGATAAGCGGGTCCGCCTTCCCGGACTGGCGGATGATCGAGGAGAGTTCGGCCCGGCGCTCGCTCCCGTCGTTGAGCGCGTGGAGGACGAGCAACGTCATGTTCCCCTCCTTGAGATCAGTCCCGACGGGCTTGCCGATCACCGCCGGGTCGCCGACGACGTCCAAGATGTCGTCCACGATCTGGAACGCGGTTCCCACGTGCAAGCCATAGGAGGCGAGGGCTTCGACTTCCTCCGGGGTCCCGCCCCCGAGGATCGCCCCGATGCGGGCCCCCGCGCTGATCGGGAGCGCGGTCTTGCGCCGGACGATGTCCAGGTACTCGTCTCGCGTGATCGAGAGGTTACCCGAGTGTCGCTTCTGGACGATCTCCGCCTCCGCGAGGGAGGTGCAGACGCGAGCGGTGAGGTCGACGATGTCCGGTTCGAACGTCCCGCCGATCGCGAACGCCTTCACGAACATGAAATCCCCGGCAACCAGGGCGTTCTGGACGCCGTACTTCTTGTAGGCGGCCTCTTTTCCCCGCCGAAGCGCGCCGCCGTCGTTGATGTCGTCGTGGAGGAGCGTCGCGCTGTGGATGAGCTCGATCGTCGCCGCGATTTGCACGGCGCGCGCGACGTTCTTGCCGCCGACCGCCTTGTTCGCGAGGAGGGCGACGGTCGGCCGGATCCGTTTCCCGCCCGCGCCCACGACGTACCGAGCGATGTCCGTCAGGAGCGATTCGTCGCTGCGGATCGCCTGTTGGATGCATTCCTCGACCAGGGACAGCTCCTTCTCGACGTCAAAAACAGGTCCGCTGGTCATGGGCGAGCGGCACACGTGCCGGGGGTTATTTAACCGTTTGTTAAGGACAAACCGTACGTTCCGCGAGCGCCCGCATCACCGGGTTCGGGCGGTCGCGAGCGGGACTTCTTGGACGATTTCCGGAGCGCTCGCCGTCACCTGCTGGATGAGCGGCGCGACGGACTGCAAGTATCGCGAAATCATGTCGTCGCGGTTCCCGATCCAATCCGCCATCATGACGACGGGGATCATGAGCGAGACGAACGGGTAAAACTGCTCCGGATCGGGCCCGCCCTTCTGTGCGTTCACGAGCGCCCGACGCGAAAACTCTGCGGTGCGCGCGAATTGCTTGTCGTAATCGGGCAACGTGAGGTTCGGGTTGTATCCCTGCAAGCTCGTCAGCCCGACGACCTCCTGCTCGCGCATCGAAAGCAACGCCAAGTTCACAATCCCCGCGCGCAAGTCCTTGTGGAGACCGACGATATGGTTGAGTTGGCCGATGACGAGGTCGAAGTAGTACCAACCATCCAGCGTCGCGCTGAGCTCCTGTGGCGAGACGGGTTCGCTCAGGAAGCACATGTCGATCAGGTTGTAGGACGTCGCGCCGGCCACGTAGCTCGAGAGCCGCTCGTGCCACCGCACGTCTCCGTCCGGGGCCCAAAATCCGGCCGCGATCCGGCGCAGCTTCCCCAAGTCGAGCGTCGGCACCTTCTGGAACATCGTCAGTGCTTGGCCAAGGATGACGCGCTCGTCGACCCGCTCCATCTCGTAGAACAGGTCGGGCCCATTCGGCGACGTCTGGTACAGGGCGTTGAACGAGGCGGTGATGTTCGTCACGAGGTCGAACATCCCGAGTTGCTCCTGCTTCAGGATCAGGGCGAGCTCCTTCCGGAACGTGTTGATGTCGAACCCGGGGTCGATCATGGAGGCGAAGCAGTGGTGGTACAGGTCCTTCGCCTCGATGAACGTGTACTTCCCCTGATCGACGAGATCGTCGAGGATGCCCGCCTGGCACTTGTGCAGAATCTTGGCGGTGATCGCGGCGCGCAAGCTCTTCGCGTCCATCCGCTGGCGGTATCGTTCCGTAATCATGCTCGCGCCCGCCGCGAACCGGAGCGTCTGCCCGTAGTTCCACGTCTCGTCGCCGTCCTCCCAGATCGCGTCCTGCGGGATGTTCGGCGGGCGGAGGTTCACGGTCGGACCGTGGAGCGTGTCGCGAAGGTTCCGCAGGTCTTCTCGAACGGAGTCGATGTGACTCTTGAGGAGGTCCTTCGGAAACCCGAAGTTGTGGTAGTCGAAGAGCCCTTCCGCGTACCCGCCGAGCTTGAGGACGAAGCGGGTTAGGAGGTCGAGGTCTTCCCCTCCGATATCGACCGCAACCACGAACGACTGTCCTCCGAGAGATTCGTGCGCGGGAGTGCCATAAAGCGGTTCCCCGCTCGTTATGGGTGTTGATTCTCAAGACCCGGAACGGCGGCCGCTATCAAGGTGGATAACCACGGGCTCTGGCTATTTAGGCGGCGAGTCCTCGTGACAGGCACCGTGTCGGAACCGCCGATCGTCCCCATCCTCGGGGCCGCCACCGCTCTCTTCCTCTCGATTCTCATCGTGTCCGCGATCGGCCGCCAGGCGACGAAGAAGTCGTTCCAAAAGCGCGCGTTCCTCGTGTCGGTGCTCCTGCTGATCAGCGCGATTGTCCTGAACATCCTCCTCACGATCTTCCTCCAGCCGTCCGCGGGATCCGACTTGGCAGCAGCCGCGTCCCTCCTCATCCTGAGCAAGAAGGTCCAAGGCACGTTCGACCTCCTGTTCTCCGTCACGATCGGGATGTTCGTCCTCGCGACCGCGAAGCCGGAGATCGATTCCCGCAAGGCGTTCCTCGCCCATCTCCGCGAGGAGTTCCCGAACCCCTTCCTCTTCTACGTCTTCGTCCAGGCCCTGGCGATCATCGTCGTCTGGATCACGCAGCTCAACGTTCCCACGCCGCCGTTCCCGACGGTCACGAAGATCGAGTTCCCCTTGACGTTCCTCTTCACGACCGGGCTCGCGTGGCTCACGATCATGGTGTACGTCCCGTTCATGCTCCTCTCGTACCTGCGGCGGATCCACGCGCGTCCCGCCGTCCGGCGGGACACGTACATGATTATCCTCGGCGTCTGCGGATACGCCGTCGCGGAGTTCGTCGTGGAGATCGCGCTCCCGCTCTTCGCGATCGACGGCCGGGCCCCGGGGTTCGTCCTCGAGATGGCGCTCGTCGGGCTCGTCGCGTACGCGGTGCGTGAGCGGGGCTTCCTCGAGGACCTCCTCGTCCCGCAGGCCGAGGCGGAGCTGACGACGGCGCCCACGTACGACATCAAGCGAGGGCTGACGTACCTCGTGCTCGAGCAGTCGCCCGAACACTCCTTCGAGATCTTCCGGGACTTCGTCACCCACGGCGCCCAGGGGCTCTGCATCACCCGGAAAGCGCCGAAGGTCGTCATGGAGCAATACGGGCTCGAGAAGACGCCGATCCTCTGGCTCAGCCGCGTCGCGACCCAGAAAAACTCCATCCGCCCCTCCCCGCCGGAGAACGTCGCGCTCGCCGTCGAGCACTTCATCGGCGTCGGGCGGGAGTCTGTCGTCCTCCTCGACGGTCTCGAGTACCTCATCGCCCACAACGACTTTCAGAGCGTCCTCGCCCTGCTCCACGACCTGAACGAGAACGTGTCCCTCTCCGATTCGATTCTCCTCATCCCGGCGGACTCGAACGCGCTCAACGAGAAAGAGTACGCTCTGTTGCGCCGGGAGGTCGAGATCATCCAGCCGCCGGGGACCACGAAAGTTTCGCCCCGCGTGGAACTCGAGGTCACGAAGGCCGTGAAGAAGGGACGCTGACGACGACTATTTCGCTGCGGTCTTGGCCGTTGCCGGTTCCTTGAGCTCTCTCTGGATCGCCTGAACGATCCCGCCGAACGCTCTCGCCGCCGGACTGTCCGGGTGCTCGAGCACGAACGGCTTCCCGGCGTCCCCGCCAATGACGATGCGAGGGTCCAACGGGATTCGCCCGAGGAACGGGAGCCCCAGTTCCTTCGCGGCGGCTTCCCCGCCCCCGGTCTTGAACACATTGATCGTGCCGCCGCAGTGCGGGCACACCATCCCGCTCATGTTCTCCACGATCCCGATGACGCGAAGATTCACCGCACGGGCGAACGCGATGCTCTTTCGGACGTCGAGGAGCGCGACATCCTGTGGCGTGGTCACCACGACCGCCCCGTCGGCGTCCGGGATTTCCTGCGCGATGCTCAACGGCTCGTCGCTCGTCCCCGGCGGCAAGTCGATGATCAGGTAGTCGAGCGGGCCCCACTTTACGTCCATGAGCATCTGCTTGAGCGCCTTGATCTTCAGCGGGCCCCGCCAGATCACGGGCGTGTCCCGGTCCCCGAGGACGAGCGCCATGCTCACCGCCTTCACGTCGAGGACCCCGATCGCCGGCTCGAGGCCGCCCTCCGTCGGCACGACGGGCGCGTGTTCGATGCCCAGGATCTTCGGGACGTCCGGTCCGGTCACGTCCGCGTCCACGATGCCGACGCGCGCTTCCTTCGCGAACGTCACCGCGAGATTCACCGCGACGCTGGTCTTGCCGACGCCGCCTTTGCCCGACATCACGACGATCTTGTGTTTGATCTTGGACATGGCCTGCGCCATGCGCATCCGCTCTTGCATCGCCGCCATGATATGCGGCGGGATGGCGGGCTGCTGGGGCAGTTCTTCGGCCATGGTGTCTTCTCACGGTCCTAGTTCTATTTGAAGATGCGGCGTGGGTCACACGTGAAGACGCCGGACGATCTGCTCTCGGAGGCTTTGCGCCCCAACGCCCTCGACCTCAAGGCCGAACACCTTCGCCACGGCGACGAGCCGCGGACCCTCCGTCTTGTCGATCGCGCGGGCGATGTCGAGCTTGATCTCGCCCATGTCTCGGCCCTCGCGCGAGAGGGACAATTCCTTGGCGGCGCGGAGAACCTCGTCCCGGGTCGCGACCTCCTCTCCGGATTCCGCGCGGGCGAACTCTTGGCGCAGCTCCCGGTCGATCTCCATCTTCCCCCGCCGGAACTCCCCCCACGCCCGCCCCATTGCGCGGGCGAACTCGGGGAGCTTCGAGGGGCCGAAGAGCAGGAGGACGGCGACGACGATGAGGAAGATGACCCATTCCGTCCCGCCAATCTGGCGCAGGACGCCGGCAGCCCCATTCAGGACGACCAAAGCCTCGCCTCGGATTGTGGTAGCCGCGACCCGCATAAGAACTTGCCTACTTGCTCATGGGGAGACGGCGGGAGAGGCCTTGCGACGCTCATGAACCGCGGCGGCGATGTAACCGGCCAGATACAGGCCGAGCATGGGGAACGCGACGAGGAGCATCGTGACGCCGCTCGAGTCCGGCGTGATTAAGGCGGCGAAGAAGAAGATCGCAATGACGGCGAAGCGCCAGTACTTCCGCCACGTCGAAGCCTTGACGAGGGTGGCGGCGGTGAGTGCGTACATCACGATCGGGAGCTCGAACGTCGCGGCGAATCCAAACGTGAACACGAGGGTGAATCCGATGAACTGGTCCAGGCTGAGGAACTTTTGGCGGGCGCCGAGGGAGCCCGCGATGCTGTACAGAAAGCGGAATGTGAAGGGGAGGAGGACGAAGAACGCGAGGAGGATTCCCGCCACGAAGAGAAAGACGGCCGGCACAACGAGGCGGACGATGACTTTCCGCTCGCGCTCGTACAACGCGGGGGCGATGAACTTCCCCATGTGGTACGCGACGATTGGCATCCCGGATACGAGGGCGAGGAAGAGAGCGGATTGGAGCTGCACGACGAACGCGTCGGTTGGGCCGAGGACGACGGGCGTCACGTCCGGCGGCACGAGGTAGTTCAGGGTAAGATTGAAGAATTGGCTCGCGGCGGGTTGCAACGGGTCCGGCCACGGATACGGGACCGTGACGCCCCCGACGTCTGCGGTTTGGATGCGGAAGGCCGCGAAGAAGACGAAGAGGAAGAAGACCGCCAAGATGCTCCACTTGAGCCGCTGGCGGAGCTCCTCGAGGTGCCGGAAAATGCCCATCCGTCGGGGTTGCTCCTCCGCCACGGCTCGAACGGAAGGCGGCTCCCTAGTTAGCGGTTTGCCACCTACGAATACCGATCTTCGGTCCACGGGTCCGCGGTGTCGCTGTACCCGCGGACCTCCCAGAAGCCGAGATCGTGGCGGTCGCGGAAGTCGAGGAGGCGGACCCACTTCGCGCTCTTCCATCCATACTTGCGCGGGACGATGAGGCGGACGGGGCCGCCGTGTTCATCGGGGAGGGGCTTCCCATCGAACCCGTACGCGAGCAAGACATCGTCTCGCATCAGGTCCTCGAGGCGCAGGCTCGTCGTGTAGCCCTCGCCGCACTCGATCCACACGCTCGTTGCCGACGGTTTCGGTTTCGCCATCGCCGCCAGCGTCTGGAACGCGACGCCTTCCCACACGCAGTCGAGCCGTGTCCAACCCGTGACGCAAGAGAAGTCCCGGGTGACTGAGACCTTCGGAAGCGCGTGGAACTCCGGGAGGTTGAACCGGAGCGGGTTCTCCACGGAACCGGCGACGCGCAAATCCCACTTGTCCGGGACGACCGTCGGGATCACTCCAAGGTCGAGGCGCGGGAAGCGCTTCGAGACGCTTTGTCCCGGCGGGATCCGCGGCTCGGGCATCGCCCCGCCTACCGGAAGGCCGGACTTTAAAGTTAGGCGTGCCGCACGGGAGGAAAACGCGGGCGTCATTTCTTCCATTTGAGTAAGGTTATATAAGGCAGTGATTTTCCGAACGCCGGATGGAGTCCGACCTTCTTGCCCGATACTTCCCGGTCGCATTGTTCGCAATCTTCACCCTCCTGTTCCCGGTCGGCACGTTCTTCGCCACGCGCATCCTCCGCAAGGACAGCCCGGGCCCGCTGAAGGACCTCACCTACGAGTGCGGGGAGGTGCCCGAGGGCGAGGCGATGATCCAGTTCCATTTCCAGTACTACGTGTTCGCGATCATCTTCGTCGTCTTCGACGTGGCGGCGATCTTCCTCCTGCTCTGGGCCCTGTCGTCGAGCGCAACGTGGGGCTCGACCGTGGCGTTCGCGTCGATCGCGCTGTTCATCGCGATCATGTTCATCGCCACGAACTACGCCCTGAAGAAGGAGGAAGTCCTCTACATATGAGACCGTGGGGGAGCCTCGATGGGCATTGAGGGCGAGGTCCTCGCGGGGCTCAAGGACCGGTTCGGGGAGCCCTCGTTCCGGTCGTTGGCGATCGTCCGGGACCGCGTCGTGAAGATCGTCATCGATCGGAAGGACCTCGTGGCGGTGTGCACGTTCCTGAAGTCGAAGTTCGACATGGCCCATCTGTCGTCCATCGCCGCCGTCGACTGGCGGGACCATTTCGAGTCCGTCTACCACCTCACGAGCTGGTCGCGGAACTTCATGGTCCAGATCAACGCGTGGATCCCGCACGACGACCCGCACATCGATTCCGTCGTCCCGCTTTGGAACGGGGCGAACGTTCACGAGCGGGAGGCGTACGACCTCATGGGCATCATCTACGACGGCCACCCGAACCTAACGCGCATCCTCCTCCCGAAGGACTTCGAGTTCTTCCCGCTCCGCAAGGACTTCCCGCAGGAGGTCGACCGCCAATACGTGTCCCGCCGGAAGATCGGGGGTGGCTGAATGGCGGAGATGTGGATCAACATGGGGCCCCAGCACCCGATGACCCACGGCCTCTGGAACCTCCGGATTAAAGTCGACGGCGAGACGATCGTCGACGCCGAGCCCGAGATCGGCTACCTGCATCGCGGGTACGAGAAGATCATGGAGGTCCGCGAGTTCCAGAAGAACGTGGTCCTCACGGACCGCCTTTGCTACGTTTCGTCAATCACATGGTCCCATTGCTACTGCCTCGCCTGCGAGGCCGCGATGGACCTCGACGTTCCGGAGCGGGGCAAGTATCTCCGCGTCGTCTCGAACGAGCTCCAGCGGATTGCGTCGCACCTGATGTGGCTCGCGGCGTACGGGCCGGACCTGGGCCTCTTGACCGCGCTCCTTTGGGCGCTCCGGGAGCGGGAGCTGTTCCTCGACCTCCTCCAGCTCATCACGGGCGCGCGGATGAACCAGAACTACCCGCGGATCGGTGGGGTGCGGAACGACGCTCCGGGGGATTTCGAGAAGTACTGCGCGAAGGTCATCGGCCACTTCCGGAAGAAGCTCGGGGAGCACGAAAAGGTGTTCGAGCAGAGCAAGTTGTTCCAGGTCCGGATCGACCTCCGGAAGCTCGACCCGTACGACGCGTACCCGGAGATGGACTTCCAGCCCGCGGTCGAACAGGAGGGGGACTCCTACGCGCGGTACAAGGTGCGCGTCGAGGAGATGAAGACGAGCTGCGACATCATCCTCCAGGCGCTCCACAAGATGCCCACGGGTCCGTACCGGGTGAAGCCGCCACGACGGATCGAGGGCGAGGGGTTCCGACGGACGGAGGACTCCCGTGGCGAGGCCCTCTTCTACGTGATCGGCGATGGCGACGACCGGCCCTACCGCGTGAAGATTCGCAGCCCGGTGTTCTCGAACATCGCGGCGGCGCCGCTCATGATGCGCGGCAACAAAGTCGCGGACGTCGTGGCGATCATGGGCAGCATTGACGTGTGCGTCGGGGAGATGGACAAGTGACCGGCGCCCTCATCGACCTCTTCGGATGGTCGTACGCGCTTGCGTCGTTCCTCCTCTGGATCGGCGCGCAGCTCCTCGGCCTGGGAAACTGGATTTCGCTCCAGCTGGGTGCTCCGAGCCCCGGGCCGCTCGAAGGCATGATCGGTTTCGTGACGGGTGCGCCCCTCACGTCCCTGGTCGCGATCATCCTGGCGATCAACATCCTCCTCCTCTGGGCGACCGCCTTCCACCTCCTGATCGTGATGTGGATCGAGCGGAAGATGTACTCGCGGCTTCAGGACCGGCGCGGGATCATGCTCGGGTTGGGGAGCTCGGAGATCCTCCGGAACACTCTGGGCCGCATCCCCCTGATCGGGCGGCCCTTCCGGAAGGCGAGCCACCTCGGGACCGGGTTCCTGCAGACCGTCGCGGACGGAGTGAAGCTGTTCCAGAAGGAGGTGATCACCCCTGCCAGCGCCGACAAGTGGATGTTCCATGCTGCGCCGGTGATGATCGCTGCCTCCACGCTGTTCCTCTTCATCGCGATCCCGTGGTCGGACGGGTTCTGGATCATGGGCTCGCGACTGCCGAACGGGGACGTGGTGAACCCGTGGGGCGTCCTCGTGATCCTCGGCGCGTTCTCGGTCGCGCCCCTCAGCATCCTCATCGCGGGCTGGGCCTCGAACAACAAGTACACGCTCCTCGGCGGCATGCGCGCCGCCGCCCAACTCATGAGCTACGAGATCCCGATGGTCCTGTCGATCATCGCGCTCGTCGTGTTCGCGGGCACGTTGGACCCGTTCCAGCTCGTCCGCCAGCAGTCCGCGCCGCTGACCTTCGGACTCGGTCCGTTTGGGACGGTGCAGATCCCGTGGCTCCCGAATTGGTACATCTTCAACCCCATCCTGTGGATCGCGTTCGTCGTGTTCTTCATCACCGTGATCGCCGAGGCCGAGCGGATCCCGTTCGACATCCCTGAGGCGGAAGCGGAACTCGTCGAGGGGTGGACGACGGAGTACAGCGGCATGCGCTTCGGCATCGTGTTCGGGTTCAAGTGGCTCCGGGCAATCGCCGGCGCCGCGCTGATCGCGATTCTATTCCTTGGCGGGTGGTCCGGGCCGGTATTCGCCCAGGTGTGGATCCCGAACATCGCGTCGCCCGGGAACCTGTGGCCGATCCCGATTCTCCCGCAGGAGTTCTGGTTCACGCTGAAGATCTACGCGATCTTCGTCGTCTTCGTGTGGATCGGATGGTCCGTGCCTCGCGTCCGCATCGACCAGATCCTGAACATCGGTTGGAAGCGGCTCCTCCCGCTCTCCCTCCTCGCGATCCTGCTGGCCACCCTCGCGCGGGGCATGGGGTGGTTCTGACGAGGCCGCCGTCCGCGGGCCGGGGTCCCCCGGCCGAGGAGGCACGACAGCGGTGGACCTAGAGGTCGTCGCCTTCCTCATCCTGTCCGGGCTCGAGGTCGGGGCCGCGGTGATGACCGTCACCGCCAAGAAGCTCGTGCACAACGTGTTCTGGCTCGCGGTCACGTTGATCACGATCGCGGGCATCTACCTGCTCTTCCTCGCGGAGTTCGTCGCTTGGATTCAGATCATCGTCTACGCGGGCGCGGTGCCCGTCCTTTTCCTCTTCGGGATCATGCTCACGCGTCGCAAGATCATGGAGGAGCCGCATGAGTCTCAGTGAGCGCCTTGCACGGTACGCGCGCCTGGCGGTCGGTCCGCGGGGTCTCATGGTCGTGGCGGTGGGCGTCCTGTTCGTCCTCATGGGATGGTCCTTCTTGGCGGTGTCGTGGAACGTCCCCGCCACCCAGTGCGGCGGAGGCCTTTGCGAGATCCCGACGACGAACCCGTCCGACCCGAACAATTCCCTGACGGGCGCCTTGTTCGGCCCCTACGCCGTGCTCGTCCTCGTCATCGCCCTCGTGCTCGCGTCGTGCATGATCGGCGGCGTCTACCTCGCGAAGACGGAAGGGGGGCACGGGCCGTGATCCCGCTCGAGTGGGAGCTCCTCCTCTCCGCGCTCCTGTTCGTCATCGGGCTGTACGGGGTGCTCGTCCGGACGAACGCGATCGTCGTCCTGATGTCCGTCGAGATCATGTTCAACGCGCCGATCCTGAACCTCGTCGCGTTCTCCGCCTACTTCGGGAACCCGGCGGGGCAGGTGTTCGCCCTCGTGGCGATCGCGCTCGCGGCGGGCGAGGCCGCCGTGGGCCTGGCGATCTTCCTCGTGCTGTACGAGTCCCACGGGACCGTCGACCTCTCGAAGGCGAGGCTGCTGAGGTGGTGAGGTGTTCGAGTACGCCTGGTACATCATCCTCTTGCCTCTCGCGGGCTTCCTGATCTCGGGGCTCGCGGGCAAGTACCTTGGACGTCACGTGGGATGGGTCGCGGTCGGGACGATCGGCGGGGCGTTCGTCGTCGCCTTGTACTTGCTCATCCAAGTCCTCCAAGGCGGCGCGATCGGCGGCGGCCTCGCGGGGACCTGCTCGTGGACAACCTGTCCGCGCTGATGCTCGCCCTCGTCTCGTTGCTCAGCACTCTGATCGCGCTCTACTCGATCGGGTACATGGCGGAGGAGGACGGGAAGCCGCGGTACTTCGCGGAGATCTGTCTCTTCGTCGCAGGGATGCTCGGAACGGTGAGCGCGGACAACTTCCTCCAGCTCCTGATTTTCTGGGAGATCATGGGCTTGTGCTCGTACCTGCTGATCGGGTTCTGGTACCAGAAGCCCGAGGCCGCGAGCGCGGCGAAGAAGGCGTTCCTCGTCACGCGGATCGGGGACGTGCTCTTCCTCTTCGGCGTGATCGCGATCTTCGTCGTCTTTGGCTCCCTGAAGTTCGAGGACATCCAAGCGGGCATCGCCGCCAAATTCGGGACGCCCGCGCTCGACCTCCGGATGATGACGTTGATTCCTCTCCTCCTGTTTGGCGGGGCTGTCGGCAAGAGCGCGCAGTTCCCGCTCCACGTGTGGCTGCCGGATGCGATGGAGGGTCCCACCCCCGTGAGCGCGCTGATCCACGCCGCCACGATGGTGAAGGCCGGGGTCTACCTCGTAGCCCGCTCCTTCATCTTCCTGGTCCCCGTCAACCCCGCCAACGGACAAGTGATATCGGCCGCGGTCCCGTGGGACGCGATCCTCGTCATCGGGATCATCGGCGGCTTCACCGCGTTCTTCGCGGCCACGATGGCGCTTGCGAACTACGACATCAAGCGCGTCCTCGCGTTTTCCACGATTTCCCAGCTCGCGTACATGTTCCTCGGGTTGGCGGCGGGTGCGTGGCTCCTCGCGTCCTCGGGGATCGAGGAGACGGGCGGGTACAGCGCCGCGCTCTTCCACCTCACGAACCACGCGTTCTTCAAAGCCCTCCTGTTCCTCGCCGCCGGCTCCGTGATCCACGCCGTCCACACGAACGACATGCGCGAGATGGGTGGCCTCCGGAAGCATATGCCGATCACGTCGATGACGATGCTCTTGGGATGTCTCGCGTTGGCGGGGATCCCGCCCTTCAGCGGCTTCTGGTCGAAGGACGAGATCCTCGGGGTCACGTTCCAGGTCGGCGCGAGCCAGTCCCTGTTCTACATCCTGTATCTGCTCGGGATTTTGACGGCCTTCATGACCGCGTTCTACACGTTCCGCCTCTGGTTCATGACGTTCGCCGGCAAGTTCCGCGGCCACCATGAAGATCACGTTCACGAGAGCCCCGGCGTGATGACGGGCCCGTTGGCGGTGCTGTCCGTCTTCACGATCGCGAGCGGCCTCTTCACATTCCTTCTGCCCGGCAGTTGGACCAATCTGATTTTCTATCATGAACCGCTTGGCGAGTCTCCGCTATCGCCGTTCCTTCGGATGCCGGACGCGGCGTTGGCGGGGCTCTCGGTCGCGGTCGCCGTGGCGGGGCTCGGGCTCGCATACCTGGTCTACTCCCGCCAAAGTATCCCCGCTTCGCGCTTCACTCGGAGCCGCGCGGGCGCCGGCATCCATCGCCTTCTCTTGAACCGCTACGGCATGGATAGCGCGTACAACAAGCTCGCCGCGTACGGCGTCGCCGGAGTCGCCGCCGGCGCGGACTGGTTTGACCGCCACATCATCGACGGAGCGGTGAACGGGGTCGGCCGCGCGACCCTCGCCCTCGGAGGCTTGAGCGACCGGTTCGATCGGACCGTGATCGATGGCGCGGTGAACGCGTTCTCCCTCTCGACCGTCCGATCGTCCCTCACCCTCCGGCAGCGCCAGACGGGGCGGGTCCAAAGCTACGCGGGGGTCGTCGTGCTCGGCCTCTCGCTCCTGATCTTCCTCGTCTTCGTTTGGCGCTTCCTGCTCCCGGCGCTGGGGGTGAAGTGAGTGGCCGTCCCCTTCCTCACGCTCCTCGTCTGGCTGCCGTTCGCCGGGTTCCTCCTCACCGTGGCGGTCGGAACCTCGATGAAGCGCGCGCGGTCGATCGCGCTCGCCATCTCCCTCGCGGACCTCGCGTTGGCGGTGATCTTGACCGTCTCGTTCCTCTGGCATTCGTTCGACTCGCTCCTTCCCGCCGCGGAGACGAACGGTCTCGTCTCGTTCCAATACGTCGAACGGTACAGCTGGGTCCCCACGCTCGGCATCTCGTACATCCTGGGGATCGACGGGCTCTCGATGGCGCTCGTCCTCCTCACGCCCCTCCTCACGACGCTCGCGATTGGGTTCAGCTGGGACAAGGACTATCGACCGAAGGCGTTCTTCGGCCTCCTCCTCCTGATGGAGTGGTCGATCCTCGGCGTGTTCCTGACGCTCGACTTCTTCCTGTTCTTCATCTTCTGGGAGCTCGTCCTCATCCCCATGTTCTTCCTGATTGGGATTTGGGGCGGGCCGAACCGTTCGTACGCCTCGATCAAGTTCCTGATCTACACGCACGTCGGCTCCGTGATCATGCTCCTCAGCATCTTTGCGATT
>VBMQ01000015.1:22327-24541 GCA_005878375.1 Methanobacteriota archaeon
GGGCGGCCGTCGGGATGTCGTTGCAGGTCCCTGTGTTCCTCGCGTTCCTCTTCGGGTTCATGGTGAAGTTGCCGAGCGTCCCCTTCCATACGTGGCTGCCGGACGCGCACGTCGAGGCTCCGACCGCGGGCTCCGTGATCTTGGCGGGGCTCCTGCTGAAGATGGGCGGGTATGGAATCTTCCGGATCGCGTTGCCGATGCTCCCCGACGCCGCCCGGAACTTGTGGTGGGTCCTCGCGATCTTCGGTGTCGTCTCGATGATCTACGCGTCGCTCGTCTGCCTCGCGCAGGTCGACCTCAAGAAGCTGATTGCCTACTCTTCGATCGGCCACATGGGCTTCGTCCTGCTCGGCGCGTCGAGCCTCACGACCGTCGGGATTGCGGGCGGGATTTTCCAACTCTTCAATCACGGCATCATCACGGCCGCCCTGTTCATGTTGGCGGGGACGGTGAAGCACAGCGCCGGCACGCGCGACATCCCCAAGCTCCGCGGCCTCGGGCAGCCGATGCCGATGTTCTCGTTCGTCCTCATGGTCAGCTTCTTCGCATCCCTCGGCCTCCCGGGCCTGAACAGCTTCGTGAGCGAGTTCATGGTGTTCGCGGGCACGTACAGCGGCGGCCCGTTCGAACCGTACCGGGCCCTCGTCCTGATCCCACTCCTCGCGGTCGTCCTGACGGGCGCGTACTACGTGTGGACGATGCACAAAATCGTCTTCGGTGCGTTCAACGAGGCGCTCGGGAAGCTCCACGACCTGAAGCGGAACGAGGTCGTCGTGTACGGCGTCCTGATCGCCCTCATGTTCGGCATCGGGTTCTTCCCCGCGCTCTGGCTCGGTGCGTTGAACGCCCCCGCCAACTACCTCCGCGTGATTCTCGGGAGGCCGTAGATCGTGCTTCCGTACCTGCTGTCCATCCTGCTCTTCTTCCCCGCCATCAGCGCGATTATCACGTTCCTCGGCGGGAAGAACGACCGCGTGGCGCGATGGCTCGGGGCCAGCCTCTCCCTCGTGCCGCTCGCGCTGAGCAGCTATCTCGTCTACGCGTTCTTGTGGTCGCCCGCGGACCTTGCGCAGTACGCCTCCACGGGCGGGCGCGTGTACTACGCGTGGGAGAAGGGGGAGTGGATCCCGCAGATCGGCGTCAATTACATCTTGGGCGTCGACGCCCTCTCTGTTTTCCTCGTCTTCCTGACGACGCTCCTCACGACCCTCGCGCTCGTCTTCAGCTGGGAGGAGCACCACCGCGTCCGCGAGTTCTACGCGATGTTCCTGTTCATGGAGACGACGATCCTCGGCGTGTTCCTGTCGTTGGACTTCTTCCTGTTCTTCGTCTTCTGGGAGGCGGGCCTCGTCCCCATGTACTTCGTCATCGCCGTCTGGGGCGGCCCGCGGAAGCGGTACGCGGCGATCAAGTTCTTCCTCTTCACGCAGGCCGCGTCGCTGCTCGTCCTCCTCGGCATCTTCGCGATGAAGTTCTATGGCGGCACATTCGACATGACCGCGCTGATCGACCAGCAGCCGCTCGTCGCGTTGGCGGGGACCGCGACGCCGAGCCTCGTCTTCATCGGCTTCCTCATCGGCTTCGGGACGAAGTTGCCCACGTGGCCGTTCCACACGTGGCTGCCGGACGCGCACGTCGAGGCGCCAACCGGCGGATCCGTGATGCTGGCGGGCATCTTGCTCAAGCTCGGCGGATACGGCCTCGTGCGGGTGAACGTGCAGATGATGTGGGCGGCGGCGCAGCAGTGGTGGTGGCTCCTCGCCATCCTCGGCATCGTCTCGATCGTGTACGGCGCGTTCGTCTGCCTCGCGCAGGACGACCTGAAGCGGCTCGTCGCGTTCTCATCCGTGAGCCACATGGGGTTCGTCACCGTCGGCCTCGCGGCGGGGATCTACGCGGTCGGCGCGGGTCAGGTCGCGGGCGGCAAGCTCGGCTTCGCGGGCGCGGTCTTCCAAATGTTCGCGCACGGCCTCGTGAGCCCCGCCCTCTTCATGGTCGCCGGGGCGCTCGGCCACAAGCTGGGTACGCGAAACATTTCGGAGCTTGGCGGCATCGCGAAGAGGATGCCGCGGATGTCCGCGTTCATCATGATTTCCTTCCTCGCGTCCCTCGGCCTCCCGGGGCTCGTCGGCTTCGCCGCGGAGTTCACCGTGTTCTTGGGCATCTACGCGGCGTGGGGTCTCTCCCTCGCGATCCCGATCATGGTCGTCGTGC
>VBMQ01000042.1 GCA_005878375.1 Methanobacteriota archaeon
AACGCCGCCTCGACGGAACTCGCGTTCATCTGCTGGGACCACGTGATCACGATCGGGGCGTCCAGCGGCACCTCGACGCCCGTCGGGGACCAATTCATCGCCCACGGCGGGGCCGGCGGGGCGCGGGCGACCCCGATCGCGGAGGACGCCGCGAGCAGGATGAGGGCGAGCGTGAGGAGGCGAGAAGACATGGAGCGCTCCGGGGAGCGGTTTCCCATGCCTCCGTGCCGGTATTAAGGATTCTTGTACGGGTGTGGAATCTTGCTCGTCTGTTTCGCCCCGCCAAAAGAAAAAGCTTTTTGGGACACCGGTCCTTGTCCCCCGTTTTCCGACTTGTCGGGGAGATTCGTACGTGATACGGAAGGTTGAGAGCGCCGCCACCCGGGAGACCGTGCTCGCCCTCCTCGAGCCCCTCGTGGCCCGCTGGTTTGGCGGCAAGTTCCAGGGCCTGACGGAACCGCAGGCGTACGCCCTCCCCCTCATCCATGGCGGGCAGAACGTCCTCGTGTCGTCCCCGACGGGCTCCGGGAAGACGCTGACCGCCTTCCTGACGGTCCTGAACGAGCTGTACGGCTTGCAGAAGCAGGGGAAGCTCGAGGACCGGATCTACGCCGTGTACGTGAGCCCGCTCAAGGCGCTCGCGAACGACATCAACCGGAACTTGGAGGAACCGCTCCGAGAGATGACGGAGCTCGCGACGGCCGTCGGGGAGCCCCCTCCGTCGATCCGGGTCGGCGTGCGGTCCGGGGACACGAGCGCGAGCGAGCGGCAGCGCCAGGCCCGGCGCCCGCCCCACATCTTCATCACGACCCCGGAGAGCCTCGCGATCGTCCTGAGCGCGCCGAAGTTCCGGGAGAAGTTCGACGGCGTCCGTTGGGTCATCGTCGATGAGATCCACGAGGTGTGCTCGAGCAAGCGGGGCGCGCTCCTCAGCGTGACCTTGGAGCGGTTGCAGGAGCACATCGGCACGGAGTTCACGCGGATCGGGCTCAGCGCGACGATCGCGCCGATCGACGATGTGGCGAAGTTCCTGGCGGGGTACCGCCAGGGGAAGCTGCGGGAGATGAACGTCGTCGAGGTCGAGTCGCGCAAGTCCCTCGACTTGGCGGTGCTGTGCCCCGTGCCGGACCTCACCGAGGTCGACATGGAGAGCGCGAACGCGCGGATGTACGCCCTCCTGAGCGAGATGATCCAGGAGCATCGCACGACGCTCATCTTCACGAACACCCGCTCGGGCACGGAGCACGTCTCGTTCAAGCTCAAGGAGCGCGGGGTCGAAGACCTGGAGGCGCACCACGGGTCCTTGTCGAAGGTCACCCGGCTCGAGGTCGAGGACAAACTCAAGAAGGGTCTTCTCAAGGTGGCGGTGTCGAGCACGAGCCTCGAGCTCGGCATCGACATCGGGTTCATCGACCTCGTCATCCAGATCGGGAGCCCGAAGAGCGTCGCGAAAGGCCTTCAGCGGATCGGCCGCGCGGGCCACGCGTACGGGGACACGAGCGTCGGCCGCATGGTTGTCTTCGAGCCGTGGGACCTCGTCGAGTGCACGGCCCTCGTCAAAGCCGCCTACGACAACCGGATCGACCGCGTCGACATCCCGCGCAACCCGCTCGACGTCCTCTCCCAGGTCGTCGTCGGCATGTCGCTCGAGAAACGGTGGGAGGCCCGGGAGGCGTTCGACCTCGTCCGTCGCTCCTACGCGTACCACGATCTGACGTGGAAGGATTTCGAATCCGTGCTCAACTATCTCTCGAGCCGCAACCCGGACGTGCGCGTGTACGCGAAGATCTGGTACGACCCGGAGGAGGAGCGGTTCGGGAAGAAGCGCGACGCGCGCATGATCTACTTCACGAACGTCGGCACGATCCCGGAGGAGGGCTCCTATCACGTGTTCAGCGAGCGAGGAACGCCGCTCGGGGAGCTGAGCGAGGCGTTCGTGGAGTACCTGAAGCCGACCGACGTGTTCGTCCTCGGCGGGCGGACGTACCAGTTCCTTCGCGCCCGCGGGACGACGATCTACGTCAAGGACGCCGCCGGGCGCCGCCCGACCGTCCCGTCGTGGACGGGCGAGATGCTCCCGCGCTCGTTCGACCTCTCCCTTCTCGTCGGCAAGTTCCGCCGCGACTTGGCGGCGAAGATCGACGCGGACGGCGAGGATGTCGCGCAGTCGTGGCTCATGGAGGAATACCGCGTGGACGGCGGGAGCGCCCGCTCCCTCGTCTCCTACGAGCAGGAGCAGCGGTCCGTGATCGCCGACCTCCCGACGGACGAGCGGCTCCTCGTCGAGGGGTACGTCGACCCGAAGGGGAACCGGAACCTCGTGTTCCACTTCCCGTTCGGACGGCGCACGAACGACGCCCTGAGCCGCGCTTATGCGTACAAGCTCACCGCGCGGACGAAGACGAACGTCCGCGTCAGCGTGACGGACGACAACTTCATGCTCACGGTCCCGAAGCGCGCGGACCTGAAGGGGATTGCGAAGCTCGTGTCGAGCGCGGAGCTCGAGGACGTGCTGAAGAAGGCGATCCGGAACACGGAGCTGTTCAAGCAGCGGTTCCGGCATTGTGCGACCCGCTCGTTCATGATCTTGCGGAACTACAAAGGACGAGAGGTCAGCATCGGCCGACAACAGATGCGGTCCCAGCGCGTCCTCGACTGGCTCCACGAGATCGAGGACTTTCCCGTCATCCGCGAGACGTACCATGAGATCTTGAACGAGGTCATGGACCTCACCCACGCCCGCCAGGTCCTCCAGTGGATCGAGAGCGGGGAGTTGCCGGTGTCGTACAGCGACTTCGCGCCCCTCCCGAGCCCGTTCGCGCACAACGTCGTCCTGGCGGGGATGAGCGACATCGTCCTGATGGAGGACCGGACGGCGCTCCTCCGCGAGCTCCACCGCGAGATCCTGAAGAAGGTCCTCCCGCCCGACCAGATCGCGGGCGTCCAGTTCCCCGAGGACGAGATCCGCGAGTTCTTCCGGCGGAAGATCCCCCGCGTCGATCGGAAGGAGGAGATCCTCGACTTTGTGGAGAAGGTCGGCGCGGCCAACCTCGTCCAGCAGAAAGGCGCGAACCCGTTCGACCACAGCGCCGTCCCGTTCCCCGAGCTCCGTAAGTGGGCGGGCGAGTACATGGACGAAGGCAAGGTCGAGAGCGTGTGGACGCCGAAGGGCATCGTGTGGGCCCTCGCGGAGGAAGTCCCCGTCTACGCCTCGCTCTACGCCCAGAAGTCGCGGCTCAAGCCCGCGGAGGAGAAGGTCCTCAAGCTCATCGAGGCCGGCCCGATCTCGCACAAGAGCCTCCTCCGGAAGACGAAGATGGAGAAGGACGCGCTCAACGAAATCGTCCGGAAACTCGAGCGGTCCTTCGTCGTCCACCGCAAGGGCGTCGAGGAGACCGTCTACCTGACTCGGCCCGTCAAGCGCGAGGCGTTCGAGAAGGCGCTCGACCGGATCCTCCTCCGGCACCTCGACGTGAACGGACCGCTGAGCGCGCAAGACCTCGCCTTCGCCGTCGACCTCGAGGCGAACATCGTCGCGGAGGCGCTGAAGGACCTAGAGAACGAGGGCGCGGTCGCGTCGGGGCACTTCGTCCTGGGGGAGGACTATCAGTTCCTCCTCGCGAAGGACCTCTCGAAGCTCCAGAAGAAAAGCGAGACGCGCAAGGTGTTCGAGGACGGGACCGTGAAGGCGTTCCTCATGCGGAAGCAGCTCCGGGAGTTCAGGGACCTCGACGACTACTTCGACACCTTCCTCGAGGCGGGGATGACCTACGACATCGCCGTCCGGGTGCCTGGCTTCCGATGGGAGGAGTGGTTGCGGCGGCGTGCGGCGGGTGAGATCCTCGAGGGCCGTTTCCTCGCAGGCCGGGTGCGGTACGTGCGGACGAAGGACGTCCAGCTGTTCCTCTCGACGTATCCGCGGGAAGCGCTTTCCGAGTTCGAAGGGAAGGTCCTCACCCTCCTCCGAGCGAACGAGCAGGGCCTCGATCTGTACGGAATCGCGTCGCGACTCAAGGAAGATGTGGAGCGGGTGAAGGAGGCGCTCGAGAAGTTGGACTGGGAGGTGTACGTGATCCGGAAGTTCCACGGCCAGGACGCCTGGGCGTCCCGGAACCTGTACGTCGCCTACGACGTGCAGCCCGAGATCGCGGAGGCAAAGGCGGAGGAGATGATCGTGCGCCACTTCCTGAAAGCGCACGGCCCGACGCCGGCGAGCGGGATCAAGGAGTACACGCGCTTCCGCTGGGACGACCTCGAGCAGCTCGTGGACCGGCTCGAGCAGCAAGGGGTTGTCGAGCGCATTCTCGCGACGGGCGCTCGGGGAGACGAGGAGATGATCATCCTGAAGGACGAGGTGGCCGGGCTCGAGGCCACGAAGGCGGGGGACGTCCACGATGGGACGCGCGTCCTCTCCCTGCTAGACCCGTGGACGCAAGGGCTGTGGGCCCAGATCGCCGCAAAATGGGGCGAAGGGTGGTTCTACCTCATCGTGCGCGACGGAGAATTGGCGGGGATGATCGAGAAGTGGGAGATGTCGGGAGCGGTCGAGCTGCGTGAGATGGACCTCCTCGACGGCGTCCCGGTCGCCGACGTGTTGGCGGCCATCGATCGTATGATGGCCTACTACCGCCAGCGGGGTTTCGAGGTCGTCCGCGTCACGCAAGCCCTCCAGAAGGCGGTGCCCGATCTCGCGAGCGACGAGGTGAAGCCGTTCGCGGCGGCGGGGTATCACCGGATCGGCGACTTCCTCGCGAAGGGCGACTTCGTCCCGAGAACGTTCCCGCCCGAGGATGTGATGGCCTACGTGTTCTGGCGGCAAGGCCTCCACCCGGATCACCGGTTCACGGACCCCGTCGCGGCCGCGGAAGCGCTTGGCGGGCTCCGATCGGACTTCGCGGCCCGCCTTCGCGTCGGCGACTTCACGCCGCTCGACCGCCTCCACCGCCGCGGCCAACTGTTCAAGGGCAGCGTGATCCCGGAGTACGTGACGTACGTGACGCTCCCCCAGCTCGGGCTCTTCCAGCGGGCGAAGAACGTCGCCCTGACGCCCGCCTTGAAGCAGGTCCTCACCATGGTGCGCGCGCAGGAGCCCGTGACGCGCGCGCGAGCGATCAATTTCTCGACCCTCGGGTTCGCCGCCACGAACGCGGCCCTCAAGAAGCTGTATGCGGCGAACTACGTGACGCGCGATGCCGCCGGGCGATACATCTCCGTGCCGTCGCCCAAGATCTCGTCCGAACGGGCGCGGCGCGAGGTGATCCGGGCCATCTTCCGCGCGTTCGGGATGTTCAGCGCGGAGAACCTCGCCGCGTTCACGCGGTTCGAATATCCGATGGGGGAAATCCGCGCGCTCCTCCGTGAGTTCGAGGCGGAGGGTCTCCTCGTGAAGGGGTTCTTCATGGCGGGGGAGCGAACCCTCTACTGGATGCTGAAGGAGGACCTCGAGCGCATCGGGACCGCCCGGTTCGATGGAACGTTCGTCCTCACGCCCGTCGACAACCTCTCCCTCTACCTCCGCCGCCAGATGGCGGACAAGTGGGGCTTCGGCGTGTCCTACCTCGTCTTCCGCGGCCCGGAGCCCGTCGCCGCGTTCAAGGCGAAGCGCCGGAAGGCGCACCTCGTCGTCGAGGAGGTCGTCGGGGACCCGAAGGCCTTGGAGATCGTGAAGGCCTTCGGCGAGGAGAACGAGGTGCGGGTGACGGAGGAGTCCTCGCAGATCCCGGACGCGGAAGTCATGGAGTGGTACGAGAAGATGTACGGCAAGGGCGGGGCGAAGTAGGCTACCGCTTCCCCCGCCACCGGCTCCGCGTCATGAACGCGAGGTGAATGCCGCCCGCGGACACGGCCGGGGTCACCGTGGGCTCGGAACCGTCGAGGACGCGATCATGGTCGCGCGCGTAACCCTCGAGGTCCGCGCGGTTCCTCCGCCAATCCACGAGGAAGAAGGCGTAGGCGGCCCCGCCAAACAAGAGGGCGAGAAGGAGGAGAGGCGCGACCAAGGACAGCAGCCACGTGACAAAGGCCGTCGCCGCGAGCATCGTCAGGATCCGTGCGGCCCATCGCACTTGCGCGTCCCGTTCCACGGGCCGTTCACCGAGGCGGGCTTTATCATCCTTCCGCCGCGCGGGGCGCGGCCTCCCGGATGACCGTGAGTGACAAGCCGTCCAGGACGACGAGCGCTTTGCACTTGAAGCACCGGACGCCCTCCAGGGGATCGAGGCCTTCCGCGTCCTTCATCTCGAGCCGCGCGCCCTGGCAATACGGACAGTCGAAGCTGAGGCGGACACCGCGTCCCCGCATCCGGTCGAGCGTGTACTTGTCGATGAGCGTCACGTCTGTGTGCCCTCCACGATCGAGCAGTGCGTGCTGCGGCCGACCCGATCGACGCGAATCAGGTGCCGGTCATTGAGCACGCTGATGTGGTAGTTCACCGTCGGAGGCGTCAGCCCGAGGCGGCCGGCGATCTCCTTCTGCGTGATGCCCGGATGGGCGCGGATGACCGCGAGGATCGTCGTCTGGATCTCGTTCGGCTGGTACACGTCGTCCGCGGGCATGCGGAAGTTCATCGGGTAGAAGCGCCGGTACAGCCCGTACCGCTTCGACTTGATGAACTGCTCCCGTTCGAGCGTCCGCAGGTGGTGCGCGAGGGACCCGTTCGTGAGCCCGAGCGCCTCCTTGATCGCATTGTAGTGCTCGCCGGGGTTCGCCTGGATGTATCCGAAGATCTGGCCACGGACGAAGTGGTCGAGGACCCGCTCCCGCTTGATCTTCGTGTACAACGGGACGAAGAAGAGGAGGAACAGGTACCGCGCGTTTTCGTTGAGCAGTGCGGCCGCCGCCAGGAGTGCCGCGGACGAGGCCGCCACGCCGACGGCCATCATGATGAGGGGCGACCCGGCGCCCGCGGCAGCCACGACGATTGCGAACTGTTGGACGGTCACCCCGCCATTCGCGTCGCGCACGGTGACCGCGACGTCGTTCGAGCCCTCCTGCGCCGCCGACGGCGTCCACGCGACGAGCCCCGTCGCCCCGTCGATCGTCATCCCGTCCGGGGCTGCGCGGAGGCCGAAGGAGTGCGAATCCGAAGCGGGATATACGTCTTGCACGGCGACGACGTACGTGTAGCTCTGGCCGACGACGGCGCGCAACCCGGGGGCGCTCGTGATCCGCGGCGGGTCGTTCACGAGGACCGTGAACAGGTTGCTCTCGATCGTCGCATGGCTCGGGTTGCCGTCCCACGCACCGACACGGAACTGGGCCGTGCCGTACCAGGTGCCTCGCGCCTCGAAGTCCAGCGTCGTCCCGTCGGTCGCCGCGTGGAGGTGCGCGGGGTCGGACTCGAACAGGACCGAGAACGTCAGCCGGTTGTGATCGTCGACGGAGAACTGCCGGAGGTCGACGACGGACCGCGCGAACGTGCCGCGGTTCACGACGTAGGTCGAGGGAATCGCACGGATCAAGATCGGCATCGCGTCCTCCTGGAGGAAGACGAGGAACATGCCGGGCGCTCGGACCAGGACGTCCGGGAACCCGTCCGCGTTCACGTCGCCCATCCCGACGCGCTCGTATGGGTTGCCTGCGCCCTGGAGGATGAGGTCGGGAGCGCCGCCAAAGGTCCCCGCGCGCTGTAGGAACACATCGACAGAGCCGTCGGTCGTCACGACCGCGATGTCGGCTTGGCGGTCGTCGTTCACATCGCCGATCGCAACGTTCGTGCTAAACGACCCGTCGAGGGCTGGCGAGGCCTCGAAGCTCGATCCATCCCAACGCCACAGCCCGATCCCGCCGCCCTGCCCGGAATTCAAGTTCGCGAGATACGGCAGACCTTTGGACGGCACGATGGCCAACGACACCGCGCCGCCCGTGCTCTTCGTCGTAAAGTCGATGGGCTGAAGGTTGGGACCTTGCGACCCTTGGAGATACACCTCGATCTCGTACGGCTTCGCGAGCGCGATGTCGTCGCGGCCGTCGCCGTTCAGGTCACCGACGACCAAGGACTGGAACGTGATCGCCGGGGACAGCGGGACGGACGCCGTCGCATTGAATCGTTGGATTCCGACCTGCTGGAACCAGATGCTCGCGCCCGTTGGCCCGAGGATTGCGAGATCCGTGCGCCCGTCGTCATCAAAGTCGCCCGCGGCTATGGCCCGGGCCCCCTGGGAGGAGAGCACGACGACCGGGGTCCACGCGTCCCCCGAGTACGAAATCGCAAGGACGTGAGAGCCATCCGCCGCGAGCAATTCCGGACGCCCATTGCCGTCCAGCGCGGCGACCGCGAGGTCTAGGACGCCGGGGACGGTTGCGGACTGCCCGTGTAGATCCAAACGGCTTGACCCGCGTCGTCCGCCGCCGCGAGATCGGGCCAGCCGTCTCCCGTGAGGTCGGCGATCAGGAACGGCCCATTGCCGTAGGCCGCGATCTCCCGGTCGTGCACCGCACGGGTCGGATAGGCCTTGGCGGGCGTGAGTAGGAGAAAGGCAAGTCCGAGGAGGACGAGCGAGGGAAGCAGGGCCCGTCCCTTCGCAAGGATCGACCTCATACGACGGCGTCCTCGGTCCGGGCGCGTCGCCCGGCGAGGAGGCGAAGTTAGGGGCTGGCGGCCATATATAGTCTGGTACATTATTCGAATCGTCGCGTCGAGCGTCATGCGCTGGCGGCTGCGCCCGAGGTGAGGCGGAGTGCGGCGTCCGCGCACGCCGCGGCCTCCTCGAACCGCCCAAGCTTCGCGAGGACGAAGCCCTTGTTCACCCAGGCGGTACGGTATTTCTCATCGATCTCCAGCGCGCGTTCGTAGCACGCGAGGGCGAGGTCGGGCTTGCCGAGCCTCGCGAGGGCGTTCCCCTTGTTGTTCCACGCGACCTCGTACGCCGGGTTCACTTTGAGCGCGGCGTTGTAGCATTTGAGGGCGTCGTTCATCCGCCCGAGGCGCGAGAGGGCCGTGCCCTTGTTGATCCACGCGACCTCATTCTCCGGGGCGAGCGCGATTGCGCGATCGAGGGCCGTGACGGCTTCCTCGATGCGGTCCGCCGCGACGAGGGCTGCGCCCTTGCCGTACCATCCCGCGGGAACCTCGAACCCAGCACGACGCCCGAGCGCGATCGCCGCCTCGTACGTCGCGATTGCTTTTTCGTACTCGCGGCGCCCGTACGCGGCATCGGCGCGTGCAAGTCGTGTGCTTGCGAGGGAGCCCAGCCACCGACGGAGCAGGATGAGCCCCGCGCCCCCGAGCGCGAGCACGCCTCCTAGGATCCAGAGCGCCCCAACGGCAGACGGGCCCGAGAGGGAGAACACGAATGGGGAGATCGCGAGCGTCGTGAGGAGGAGCAGGCCCGCCGTCGAGGTCAGGGACGGACCCAACGAGCGTCGGAGCCGCCAAGCGACCACCGCCAAAAGGGCAAGGCCCGCGGCGAGAACCAGAGCCTCAAGCCCGGCGGAACCGACGCCTCCATACCCGAGGACCGGCGCCGTGACCAGGAGGATGAGACCGACAAGGAGAGCCGCACCGATGAACCACGGCCGGAACAATCGCTGCACCTCCGGGATCGTGAGCGCGATGCCGATCCCGAGGAGGACTCCGAACGTGAAGAGTTGACCCCATTCGTGCCCCGCGGCCTCCGTCACGTCCGCGACCGCGACGGCGGGGAGCGCGAGGAAGGCAACGACCGCGGCGAGGTCGCGATAGATTGCAAGGCGAGAGGTGAACGTCTCTCCTAGGATTCCGGCGGCGGGCACGAATCGAGGCTCGGCCCGGGGGGCGGGGCGGGGTGCGGGTTTGGCGGGAAAAGAAACAGCGGCGCTCATCCCGGCCGCACGGCGTGGGGCGAGCGGGGCGGATGCTCGTGCGGTTGCGCCGGCAGATTTCGCGGCTGCGACGGGAGTGGTTCGCGGTCCGCCCGTTGGCGGGACCGATGTCTCTGGCGGTTCCCCGGGGGTCGGGCTCGGTCGCGGGGGCGTGGGAGGTTCGGCATGGAGCGAAGCGCCGCAGACCGCGCACGTGTCCGCGCCGCCGGGCGCGACCGACCCGCAGTTCGGGCAGAGGCCCGGAATCGTCTCGAAGAGCTCTTCGGAGTCCACGGGCGGCGCCGGTGGGGTCCCCTCCTCCGCGAGGTCCGCGCCGCAATGCGTGCATCGGACGTCCGCGCTGCTGACGAAGGAACCGCAGGATGGGCAGAGGTACAGGGTCGTCGCGTCCGTCGCCCGATCCTCGGGCGATTCGGAGATGTCGGCCCCGCAGTTCTCGCAGCGCCGAGCGCCGGGTGCGACGGGCTCGCCGCAGAGGGGGCAGACCGCGGCGTCGGGTTCGGCCATGGGGCGCCGATTCCATGAAGGGCCCACCCTAAAAAGGTTGTTCCGAAGATTCGGGGAAACGTAATGAAGGCCGCGGTCTTTCTCGTCTCCGGTCTCATCGGGTTCGGGCCATCGATCGCGGTCCTCTACCATGCGCTTCGGACGTACGACTATCCGTACACCGCGAAAGCGTATTTCGACACGCGCCGCGTGTTCCTCGCCCTCGCGGTGGGCATGATCGTCGGGACGGTGTCCGGCGCGATCGTCGTCGGCCTCCGAGGCGGCATCTCCTCCCTCCTGTCCCTCGTCCTCGTGCTCCTGCTCCTCGCGCTGTTCGAGGAAGGGTTCAAACTCGTCTACCTCAACCGAAAGGGGTATCGAGGGCGCTTCGACACGACGTTCGTCGGCCTCTCGCTCGGCATCGGGGTCTCCGCGATCGTGGCGGCCGGATCCTCATACGTGAACGGGCCCGCGCTCTTCACGCCCTCGAGCGTCGTCACGCTCCTGGGATTCTCCGCGAGCCTCGGCCTCGTCCACGGGGCCACGGGCGCGATCCTCGGATACGGATGTTCCAAGGGCGAGATCCTCGTCGCGTTCTCGC
>VBMQ01000043.1 GCA_005878375.1 Methanobacteriota archaeon
TGTTCCTCCTCTACCACGACGGGATCCTGATCAAGCACGAGACCCGGCGCCTGAAGCCGGACATCGACACGGACATCCTCAGCGGGATGCTCACGGCCGTGCAGTCGTTCGTCAAGGACTCCTTCCGCTCGGAGGAAGGCGAGCTCGACGAGCTCACGTTCGGCGAGATGCACATCCTGATCGCCCGCGGGAAGTGGCTGATCCTGGCGGCGATGGTCCAAGGAGACGGCACGATCGCGATGCGCGGCCAGATCGAGAAGTGCGTCGCGGAGATGGAGTTGCAGCAGGCCCCGGCGATCGAGAAGTGGGACGGGAACATGACCTTCGCGAAGGTCCTCTCCCCGTACATCAAGAAGCTGATCCGCGGCGACTACTCGTAGGCGCACCGCCAAACCTATAAGCGGCGTCCGCATCCGAGCGCCGATGGAGGTCACGTTCGTCGCGTCCGTCCAAGCGCATCAGGTCGAACGCATCCGCGAGATGGCCGCGCGGCTCCGGAACGAGCGCCCGGACGTGAAGGTGACCCTCGTCGAAGGCGTCGCCGCCAAACCGCTCCTCCTCCAACACAAGCTGAACTACGGCCCCGCGATCCTGATCGACGGCCGCGTCGAGTACGTGGGCATCCCAAGGTGGCGGTTCCTCGTCGAGCGGATCGCGCAAGTCGGGCAGAAGCTCCTGAACCCGCGCTCTGTGATCCAACCGGAGAAGGCGGCGCCCGCGAAGGCGGCGACCGCAACGCCGACCGTCGCCCCCGCCAAACCCGCGACGCCGTCGCCGCCGGTACCGGGGACCGCGCCGCAAAAGCCTGCACCGGAAACCGCGGGCTCGTGAGCGCCGAAGCCTCTTTATATGCACGCGGCCAATCTCTATCGGGGTCCTGCCTCGCCAGGTGGGTTGGGGAAGTCCGATGGGGGCTGACGACGAGTTCGATGAGGTTCGGAAGATGATCAATCGCATGCTGCAGGATGCTGTCCAGGGGAAGCACGGACCGGAGGCCGGGCCGCATGTGCGGGGCTTCGTGGGGCGCGTCCAGCAGCGGGACGGGGAGGCGCCCGTCCGGCGGTTCATCGTTCAGGTCCCGCCGGACTCGGGGTTGCCGGGTCCGGAATTGGCGGCAGACGAGGAGTCCGTGTTCGTGACGATCGACCTCGGCGGCACGACTCCGTCGAGCGTCCACGCGGAGGTCTCGGGACGCCTCCTGTTCGTCGAGGTCGCGGGGGCGCGGCCCTTGCGGCGCGTCGTGGAGCTCCCCCATCCCGTGGAGCCGGACGCCCGGTGGACCGTCCGCGACGGCGTGCTCGACCTGACCCTCAGCCGGCGGAGGACGGAAGCCTTCGAGTGACGCGCGAGGGACGCATGTCCGAGAGCGCGAAAATCAACCAGAAGATCAAGCACCTCACGGGGATCGAGGGCGAGTACCGCACGATCATCAAGCGCGCGCAGGAGGACATCCGGCGCGACCCCGATCGCCGGAAGAAGTACGAGCGCGTCGTGAAGAAGTACGAAGGGAAGATCAGCAAGATTCTCCCGAAAGTCCGCCGCCTCCGGGAGCTCCGGGCGCGGCGCGCGTGAGCGGTTCGACCCACCGCACCACCGCGGTAGCAAACGTATAAGTAACGTGGGCGCCCGTGGAACGGGACGTGGCGACGTGCTCGTTCTGCGGCACGGCACTGCCCGAGACCCCCCAGACGTACGTGGAGAGCCCGGACGTCGACCGGGAAGTGACGCAGCTCATGCGCGCCTGCGCCTCGTGCGCGTCCGGATTCCCGACGAAGTTCACGGTCCGGTGACCCATGCCCGTCAAGCTCTACTCCACGCCCACGTGCCCGTGGTGCAAAGAGGCGAAGAAGTTCCTCAGCTCGAAAGGCGTCGCCTTCCAAGAGGTGGACGTGTCGAAGGACCGGAAGCTCGTCGAGGAGCTCCACGCGGTCTCCGGGCAGCTCGGCGTCCCCGTGACCATCGACGGCAAGACGATCGTGATCGGGTTCAGCAAGCCCGCGCTCGAGAAGCTCGCGGCCGCGGCGAAGTAGCCCATAGAATATAGACGCTACACGCGAACGTTTCAATACCCACGGTCGTTCTCCACGAACGTGGCCGGGTTCCGGACCGAGAAGGATACGATGGGAGAGGTCCGCGTCCCCGCGGACGCGTTGTGGGGCGCCTCGACGCAGCGGGCGGTCGAGAACTTCCCGATCAGCGGGATCCGCTTCCCCCGCTTGTTCCTCGAAGCGATCGGCCTCGTGAAGGCGGCGTGCGCGGACGCGAACGTGGAGATCGGGCTCCTCGACCCGAAGATTGGCGGGGCCATCCGAAGCGCCGCCAAAGACGTCGCGGCGGGCAAGCACGACGCGCAATTCCCGCTCGACATCTTCCAGACCGGCTCGGGGACCTCGACGAACACGAACGCGAACGAGGTCATCGCGAACCTCGCGAACGTGCAGCTCGGCGGCGTCGTCGGAGCGAAAAAGCCCGTGCATCCGAACGACCACGTGAACATGGGCCAGTCGAGCAACGACGTGATCCCGACCGCGATCCACGTCGCCGTCCTCCTCGCGATCGACCGCGAGCTCGTGCCGGCCCTCGAAGGGCTCCACGGCGCGCTGGCGGCGAAGGCGAAGGCGTGGGACGGCATCGTGAAGTCCGGGCGCACGCACCTGATGGACGCGACCCCGATCCGCCTCGGTCAGGAATTCTCCGGGTACGCGAGCCAAGTCGAGCACGCGGTGGCGCGCGTCCGCGGCACCTACCGCCATCTCGGCGAACTCGCGCTCGGCGGCACCGCCGTCGGGACGGGGATCAACGCGCACCCGGACATGCCGCCGATCGCGATCCGGAAATTGGCGGGGGAGACGAAGCTCCCGCTCGTCCGCGCGCCGAACGCGTTCGAGGCGCAGGCGGCGCAAGACGCCCTCGTCGAGACAAGTGGCGTCCTCCGGACCGTGGCGGTGAGCCTCTTCAAGATCGCGGACGACGTCCGTCTCATGGGGTCGGGCCCCCGGACGGGGCTCGCGGAACTCAAGCTCCCCGAGCTCCAGCCCGGCTCCTCGATCATGCCGGGAAAGGTGAACCCGGTCATCCCCGAAGCCGTCCTCCAGGTGTGCGCCCAAGTGTTCGGGAGCGACGCGGCCGTCGCCGCCGCGGGCCTCGCGAATCACCTCGACCTGTGCACGATGATGCCGGTGATGGCACACAACCTCCTCCAATCCGCACACCTCCTCGCGCGGGCGAGCGTCGTCTTCCGGGAGAAGTGCATCGACGGCCTCGAACCGAACCTCGAGAAGATCCGGCGGGACGCGGAGATGAGCACGGCGATCGTGACGCGCCTGAACCCGATCATCGGGTACGACAAGGCCGCCGAGCTCGCGAAGGAGTCCATGCGCACGGGGAAGACGGTGAAGGAGCTCGTGATCGAGAAGGGAATCCTCTCGAAGGCGGAGGCGGAGAAGCTCCTCGATCCGAAGGCGCTGACCGAGGCGAGCAAGGACCTCCTGGGCTCCGGCGCGTGAGGGTCGGTCTTTTAGGCCGCAACCCGATTTGGCGGCGATGTCCTCCCCGCCCACCGGCCTTCCCGCATTGGCGGCGAAGATCCGGAGGTGCACATGGTGCGACCTTTCCGGTTCGCGGACGCATGCGGTCCCGGGCGAAGGCCCTCGAAATGCCCGTCTCGTCCTCGTCGGCGAGGCCCCGGGCCGCAACGAGGACGCGGAGGGCCGGCCGTTCGTCGGATTGGCGGGACGTGTCCTCGACGAGGCCCTTGCCCGCGCGGGGATCTCCCGGACGCGGACCTTCATCACGAACACGGTCAAGTGCCGACCGCCGGGGAACCGGAGGCCGAGAGCGAAGGAATTGGCGGCGTGTCGCCCATACCTGCTCGCCCAGTTCGCGGCGGTGCGGCCTTCCGCGATCGTGACGCTCGGCCAGTCCGCCGCCAAAGACGTGCTCGGCCCTTCAGCCTCGCTTGCAACCACTCGGGGACGTTGGACCGATTTTGGCGGGACTCCCGTCCTCGCGACGTACCACCCCGCCGCGATCCTGTACAATCGCCGACTGTTTCGGATCCTCGTCGCCGACCTGAGGAAGGCTCGTCAACGCATGGAGGCGGGATGACGCGGGTCGCGAGCGGCCGGTCGCGCCCCGATCGCCCGACGGAGAAGGTCGTGTCCGCGGGCGGCGTCCTGTTCGACACACGCGGTCGCGTGCTGATCCTCAAGCGGGCCGACGAGGGGACGTGGTGCTTCCCGAAAGGCCACGTCGAGGCCGGGGAGACCCTGCAGCAGACCGCCGCGCGCGAGATCCGCGAGGAGTGCGGGCTCGAGTGCGAGATCGGGAGGCGAATCGGAGAAGTCCGGTACGGGTACTACTGGCCGCCCGAGGACGTGAACTATGACAAGCGCGTCGTGTACTTCCTCGCCTACCCCGTGGGCGGGGTGGTCCGCCTCGAGGACCGGTTCTCGGATTGGCGGTGGGCGATTCGCGCCGAAGCGGTCCGGCTCATGCGTCGTCGCAACGACAAAGAGATTCTTCGGAAGGCGATCACCGTCGCGGGCCTCAGCGGAAAAACGTGAGGATCTCCTCGTGGGACTTCGTGTTCACGACGTCTCTCTTCTCGAGCCACCCGCGCCGCGCGGTCCCGACCCCGAAGCGCATGTAGTCGAGCTGCTCCACGGAATGGCTGTCCGTGTCGATGATCAAGCTCACGCCGTGTTCCTTTGCGAGTTTCGCGTACGGACCGTTGAGGTCCGTCCGGTCCGGGTACGCGTTGACCTCCATCACGGTCCGCGTGTCCGCGGCCGCGGAGAACACCTTTTCGAGGTCGAGGGCGATGGGCTCCCGCTGGCCGATCTTCCGCGCGGTCGGATGGGCGATGATGTCGACATTCTCGTTCTCCATCGCCCGGATGACGCGGGCTGTCATTTCCTTCTGGGCCATCTTGAACCGCGTGTGGACGGACCCGATCACGTAATCCAAGTCCTTCAGAACGGAGTCGGGGTAGTCCATCGTCCCGTCCGCGAGGATGTCGCATTCCGTCCCCGCCAAGAGCTTGAAGTCCCGGCTCTTGCGGTTGAACTCTCGGATGTGCCCGACGTGAATCCGGAGGTGGTCCTCCGAGAGTCCGTTTGCCACGCGGAGGGATGGACTGTGGTCCGACAGCCCGAGGTACGCGTATCCCTTCGCCTGCGCGGCCGCCGCCATCTCCTCAAGGGTGTTCACGCCGTCCGTGAGGTTCGTGTGCGCGTGGAGGTCGCCACGGATGTCCGCTTCCGTCACGAGGGCCGGCAACTTCCCCGCGACCGCCGCCTCGATCTCGCCGGTGTCCTCCCGCATCTCCGGCTCGATGTACGGGAGGTCGAGCGCGCGGTACACGTCCGCCTCCGTCGCGCCCGCGACCGTCTCCTCCTCGCGGAAGAGCCCGTATTCGTTGAGTTTCAGCCCGCGCTTCTGCGCCAGCGTCCGGAGCTTGATGTTGTGATCCTTGTTCCCGGTGAAGTACATGAGCCCGGAGCCCCAGCTCTTCGGCTCGAGGACGCGGAGGTCGACCTGCATCCCCTCCGGCGCGGTCCGGACGATTGACTTCGTCCTCCCGGACTCGACGACCTCTCGGACGAACGGCATCGTCGTGAAGACGCGGGTGACCGCCTCCGGGTCGGTCGTCGTCACGAGGATATCGATGTCGTGGACCTCCTCCTTCATCCGGCGCACGCTGCCCGCGTAACTCGCCTGGTCCAGCGGGGCGTTCGCCGTGAGGTGAGCGACGACCCTCTCCGCGAGCGGGAGCGCGATCCCAAGGAGGAACTTCCCCTGCCCTGCCTTCAAGAGGTTGATCCCCTTCAGGACGTTCTCCTCGCTCTTCTCCTTGAACCCCTTGAGCTTGCGAAGCCGCCCCTGCTCCGCGGCCGCGCGAAGCTCGTCCAAGTTCGTGATCTTGAGGTCGAAGTACAATTGGCGGGCCGTTTTCGGGCCCACGCCGGGGATGCGCATGATGTCCGCGAGGCCGGGCGGGAATCGCTTCCGGAGCTCCTCGAGGTAGTCGAGCTTCCCTTCCTTCAAGTAGGTCTGGATTTTCTCTGAGATCGCCTCACCGACGCCGGGAATCTGGCGGAGCCTCCCTTGGCGGGCGAGGTCCTCGATGTCCTCCGCGAGGCCCTCGACGCTCCGCGCGGCGCGGCGGTACGAGATCGGACGGAACCGGTCTTCCTCGGACATCTCGAGGAGGTCGGCAATCTCGTACAGGAGCGCGGCGACTTCGTCGTTCCGCACGGTCGATGGAACTCCCGCGCGCCTTATTAGCGCTCTCGTGGTGCGTCCCGCCAAAGCGCTTTTGGCGGCGGAGCCGCATCCGTCGTCCATGGACCGATCCGCAATCAAGGTCGGCATCTGCGGATTCGCGCAGGCGCAGGCCGCCGTCTTTCGCTCCCTCCGACTCCTCGAGGTCCAGCAGACGTTCTACAAGCCGCCGCGGATCGAGACCGCCAAACGGTGGCGGGAGCGGGCCCCCGCGGACTTCGAGTTCACCGCCAAAGCGTGGCAACTGATCACGCATGAGCCGCCGTCCCCGACCTATCGGAAGGCGGGGATCTCAATCGACGAGAATCGGCGGGACCGGTACGGGAGCTTCCGCCCCACGGAAGAGGTCTTCGCCGCATGGGAACAGACGCGCAAGGTCTGCGAGGCGATGCGCGCGACGTTCATCGTCTTCCAGACGCCGGAATCGTTCGGCCCCACCGCCAAGAACAAGGAGAACCTCTACGCGTTCTTCGGCGGCATCACCGCCAAGGGGTTCGTGCCTACCTGGGAACCCCGCGGACCGTGGCCCCTCCATGTGACCGAGCGAATCTGCGAGGACCTCGGACTCCAACATGCGACGGACCCGTTCGCGATGGATCTCGTGGACCAACCGCGCGCATACTACCGCCTCCACGGCTCGCCGCCGGGGCCGAAGATGCACGCGCACACGTACACCGACGAAGACCTGCGGAGGATCCTCGGCTTCTGTGATGAGGTGGACGAATCGTACGTCCTGTTCGACAACATCGCGATGTACGGCGACGCGCTCCGGTTCTCGGCGATGCTCGCTCAGCGGTGATAGTGGTCGAGGTCCCCGCCCGCATGGCGGCGGCCGTTCCGCGCGACCTCATTCGCCTCGAGAACCTCGAGCTGGATCAAGTGGGACAACGGTTTCCACAGGACGCGATCGTCGACGGAGACGACGACCCACGCGCCGTTCGGATTCTCCGGGGCCCCGAGCGTCGAGGCGGACAGCCAGGTACCGTCGAGCACCTCGATGGCGCCGTTCGGGTACAGGAACTTCAGGCGAACGCGATCGCCCTCGATGACCGTATTGGCCTCCGACGACCGAACCGGCTTCGCATCGGATTCGATCAAGATCGGCGCCTCATGCCATCGAGCGGAGAGCCCGCTCGCTCGTCACGAACCTGCGGAGCAGCGATGCACCCATCCCTTGCCGGGTCGGGCGCATGGCGGGAGGTCAGCATAAGGGTTTCTCAGCGCCTGAGCGGCGCTCGTCTCCGCAATTGGCGTTTGATAACCGCGAGGAAAAGGTATTCAACGGGGTGGCGCGTTTTCGCCCGAGGCCGGCGATGAAACAGGAATTGGGGATCCCGGAGGAAGTGCTCCAGTTTTTCCACTTGCCCGGGGGCCATTCCCTCATCGTGAAAGGGTCCGCCGGCACGGGGAAGACGACGTTCGCCTTGCAACTCGCTGAAGAACTCGGCGAAGGAGCACGTTCGTACTACATGAGCATCCGCGTCGGCGACCAGAGCTTGTACCGCCAATTTCCGTGGCTGAAGGAGAAGACGGGCGAGGGGCGCCACTTTCAGCGGACCGTGCAGGCGGAAGCGGGCGCGGGCGCGGCCGACGCCCCCGATGCGAAGGAGGGCAAGCGCGGGCTCAAGGTCGACCGCACCGAGTTGCAGAAGCTCGAGGGCCGCGTCGAGATGGGGCAGGAAGGCGACGAGACGTATCAGAAGGTCGGGGAGGGCGAGATCCAAAACGATTCGCTGATCTTCGACCTCGGGTCCGACTTGCCGGAGATCGACCTCGCGTACGACGAGGTGGAGCGGAACCTCCCGCACGGGACGCTCGTCCTCGTCGACAGCATCGACGGGCTGAGCGAGCGGTACGGGATCGTCGCGAGCAAGCTCGTGAACACGCTCCAGAAGGACCTCGTCGAGAAGGGGAACGCGAGCGTCGTGTACGTCCTCGAGAGCACGGGGGACACGAAGCTCGATTACTTGGGCGACGGGGTGATCAAGTTCGAAAGCCTATCCGCGTCATGACCCTCGAGAAACTGCGCGGCGCAGAGATCCGCCAGCACCGATACATCTACACGCTCAAGGATGGCCGGATTCGCGCGTTCACGAACCGTCCCCCATCCCAGCCGCCGAAGGGCGGTTCATGGGACCCGATTCCGGACCTCGGGAAGGACGCCGTATCCTGGGGGCACCGCGCGCTCGACCAGCTGACGGGCGGACTCCATGCGGGCTCGTTCGTTGCGCTCGAGGTCGAACCCGACGTGCCGAGCGCATACCTCGACGGCCTCCGGATCGGATTGATCTCGAACTTCGCGACCCTCGGCCGCGGCGTCGCGTACGTGCCCGGACGGAAGTCCTCGGTCGAGAATGTGTACGAGTGGCTCGGCACATATCTGCCGTCGGGCGTGTTCGATCAGAATGTGCGCGTGTTCGAATCCTCGCCGCTCGGCAGCCTCGAAGGGAGTCCGAACGCCCTCCACATGGAAGGCTCGAACGTCGACACCGACCTCAAATGGAGCAACGTGGAGTACCGCCTCCCCAACAGCAAGCATCCGTTCCTCTCGTTCCTCGCGTTCGACACCCTGGAATCGGTCTACGGTGAAGGCGTCCTCGAGCAGATGACCGGCCACCTCACCGCGGTGCGTCGCGCCCGAGACATCCTCATGGGACACGTGAGCCCGATGACGAAAAGCACCCAGAAGCTCGCGAACCTCGCGCACGTGCACCTCAAAGTGCAGAACGTGAACGGCGCGATCCTCCTGTTCGGCCAGAAACCATACACGGAATTGTACAACCTCTCCTTCTCCTACGAAACGGGCGCGCCGAGCGCGGTGTTGACGCCCATCGTCTGAGAGAATCTCAGTTCCGATATTGGGGTAGATAACCCTTTAAGCCGCTCGCCCGATGGGAATCGCGAGATGCGCGAGAAGGACATTTCCCGCCTCCTCACGGACGAGTACGCGGAACGCATCCTGAGCGCGACGCAAGCGAACCCGCGGTCCGTGCAGGAGATCTCGGACAAGCACGACATCCCGATCGCGGCATGCTATCGCAAGATCCACGAGCTCGAGGGCGCCGGGTTCCTGCGGTGCGCCGAGATCGTCACGACGCCGAAGGGGAAAACGATGAAACTGTACCGATCTCTCCTCAAATCCGCACACCTCGTCTACGAGGACGGCGTCTTCCGCGTGAAGTTCGATTTCGATTACGAGAAGGACATCAACGGGAAGTGGATCGAGCTCAACGGCGCGCGCACCTTGTGAGAATCAGACCCCGGACCCACTTTCTCGCGTGAGAATCACGCCGGATATTTTATATAGCCCCGCCACCCACTGGAGGAACATGGGGTTCGAGAGCGTCGAGAACGGTGGTCCGGTTTTGCCTGAGAACGATGGGATGAACCCACTCGAGGCGTCCCAACTTCTGACGGACGAATACAGCGCAAAGATCTTGCTCGCGACGTACAAGCGACGGATCAGCGCGCAGGAAATCAGCCAGCGATACGGGATCCCGATCGCGGCATGCTACCGGAAGATCCGGACCCTCGAAGAGGCGGGCCTCATCCAGTGCGTGGACCGCATCCTGACGCAGAAGGGGAAGCGGAAGAACCTCTACACGTCGTGCCTGAAAAACGCGTACATCTTCTTCGAGAACGGCCGCCTCCGCGCGCGCTTCCAGCTCGCGACGGGCGCGGTGCGCGACTTCGGCGGGGACTGGAACGGCGTCGACCTCCTCAAGCAGTGACGCCGATTCTCAAGCCGGATACTGGTTCCAACGAATTTATGGCCTAGGGCCTCCCCACGGGGCACCGATGCGGATTCGGCTGCACAAGATTCTCAACGAGGGTCGCAGCGTGCGGTTCGACAAGCCCGAGGACGAGACGATGGACGTCAACGTCATCGTCTTCAAGGAAAACCGCCCGACCAAAGGCCGACCCGAATAGGGGCCGGTGCGATCTCTTCTCGATGCTTCAGTGAAGCGCCAAAAGTTTCTCGCGATCAGACGGGTTGTGGCGTTCGGGTCCAGCGCACGTGCAGCCCGAGGATGAGCAGGATCGTCCCCGCCACGGCGACGACAAAAATCGTCCCGTTCACCTGGCGGAGGAACAGCGGGAACACGAGGGCGACGATGTACAGCCCTGCGCCGGCGGCGATCATCGACAACGGGCGCGACCGGGACAGACGGACGCGACGGCCGGTCGGGCCGTGAGGGCGCTCGAGACCGTTGACGCGTCCCTGCGCCGCGGGAGGGTGCAGACTCGCCATCATCGGCCGACGGGGAGAGGCCTCTAATGTGGCTTGTGTCCCCTTTATCAAATCTGAGTTTCTTCGGGCCTACGGGCGTTCGACGACCTTTCCGTCGACGACGTCAATCTTCAAAAGGGTCTTGATCTGGACGCCCAGCTCGCGTTCGAGAGTCTTCTTCTCTCGAGTCTTTTCGAAGACGACCACGATATCCACGACGAGCGCGCCGATCTGCCGAAACGCGGGAACGATCGCTCGCAAGGTCCCGCCAGTCGAGACCACGTCGTCGAGGAACACGAGCCGGTCTCCAGAGCGCACGCCGTTGATGTACAGATCCGCCTTCCCATATCCCGTGGCTTGCGCGACGGCGACCTCGCCGGGGAGGCCGTACTTCCGCTTCCGGAGGAACACGTACGGCTTGCGCACCCTGAGCGACACCGCCGCGGCGAGCGGGAAGCCCATCGATTCCGCGGTCACGATCTTGTCACACCGCCAGTCCCCGACGCGCGCAATCTCGTCGACGACCTCCTCGAGCACCTCCGGTCGGCCGAGCGGGATCCCGTCTGTAATCGGGTGGACGAAGTACTCGTAGTCCCCGAATCGAACCACGGGGCATTCCGAGAGACTTGCACGGAGTCGATCCAGCGACACGGCTCAGGCCCCCGCGAGCTTGGCAGCGATCGCCGAGGCATGCTCCAGGACCTCCGCCTCGCCGCGGACGACGCGGTCCCGCATGAGGACGCGACCGTCGCAGATCACGGTCTCGACGCAGTCCCCGCGTCCCGCGTACACGAGGTTCGACACGAGGTCGTGGGTCGGCGTGAGGCCGGGCCGCCGCAAGTCGATCAGGACGAGGTCCGCGAGTTTTCCCACGGCGACCTCGCCCGCCTCCAGCCCCAGCGCACGAGCCCCGCCTGCGGTGGCCATCTCAAAGACCGCACGCGCCGGCGCGGCCCGAGCGTCGCTCGCGGCAAATTTGTGGAGCAGCGCGGTGATCTTCATCGTCTCGAACATGTCCAGGCTGTTGTTCGACGCGGCCCCGTCCGTTCCCAGAGACAGGGTCAGGCCCGCGTCTCGCATCGCAGCGAGCGGCATGGCGCGCCCCGTCGCGAGCTTCATGTTCGACACGGGGCAGTGGGCGACCGCCACCCCTTGCTGCGCCAGCCGCCGAATCTCCAGGTCGTCTAACCAGCAGCCGTGCGCGGCGACGACGTCGGGTCCGAGAAATCCGATCGAGTCGAGATACGATGCCGGCGGCATCCCTCGTTCCTTCTTCACGTCATCGACTTCTGCGCGGGTTTCCGAAAGGTGGATGTGGATCGGAAGGTGCTCGGAACTCGCCATCGTGCGGAGTTCACGGAGCGATGGCTCCGAAACCGTATAGACCGAATGCGGGCCCAAGGCCGGCCGCACCCGAGGGGACCGAAGCCCTCGGATCTTCGCGAGGACGGTCCGGGTCTGTCGAAACTCTCGCTCCGCGCGCGCGGGATCGGACAGGTCGATGAACCCTTCGCTCAGGACCGCGCGCAAGCCGACCTCGTCGACGGCCTTCGCGGCCATGTCCATGTGGAAATACATGTCGTTGAAGCACGTCGTCCCCGAGCGAAGCATCTCCAGACAAGCGAGCTTGGTCCCCCAGTACACGGCCTCGGGAGTAAGCCTCGCTTCGGCGGGCCAAATCTTCGTCGAAAGCCAGCGTTGAAGGTCCATGTCGTCGGCGTATCCGCGAAACAACGTCATCGCGGCGTGCGTGTGCGTGTTCACGAACCCGGGCAGGAGAGCCTTCCCCCGCCCATCGATCGTGACGTCCGCCTCGCGCGGACGCCCGATCTCCGCGATGCGGTCCCCCTCGACCGTCACGGATGCGGTGCGGCCGTCCGGGAGGAGCACGTCGCGGATCGAGATGCCCACGGCGGGGTCGATGCCCCGTCCGCCGTTAAATCCTTCCGGATTTTGTGGAGAGCGCGGCGACGAGAGGACCGATGAGGCGCCCGACGCGCGACGCGGTGGACTTCTGCGCGGAGACGATATCTGCGTAGGCGAGGGGGCGGTCCGCGATCCCATGCGCGAAGTTGTCGACCGTGCAGAGGCTCGCGTAGGCGACGCCGATCTCCGCCGCCAACGTCGCCTCCGACGCCATCGTCATGCCGACCACGTCCGCGTAGTCCCGAAGGAGGCGGATCTCGGCCTTTGTTTCGAGGCGCGGACCTCGCGTCTGCGCGTAGACGGCTCGGGATCGGACGCGCGCCCCGTGCGCTTTGGCGGTTGAGGCGATTGCCGCCCGCATCGGCTCGTCGAGCGTCGGGGTCACATGGACGACCTTGTCGTCGTGGAACGTCGGGAGGTCCCACAGGGAGAGGAAGTCGTGGGGCACCGCCAGCATCCCCGGGCGAAGGTCGCGCTTCAGGGACCCGACGGAGGATGTGCCCACGACTTGGCGGACCCCGAGTTCTCGCAGGGCCCACAGATTCGCGCGGTGGTTGACCCGGTGCGGGGGAATCACGTGGCCGACGCCGTGCCGGGCGAGGAACGCGACCTCGACCTCGCCGATCCGGCCAACCCGGACAGGGGACGAAGGTGCGCCGAACGGGGTCTCGATCGCGCGGGACTTCGCACCCTTGAGATCACGCAGGTCGTACAAGCCCGAGCCGCCAATCACCGCGAGTCGGACGACCACAAGGCGGCAACCCGCACAGTTTCGATAAAGGTAACGTCGCCCGCGAAACCCATGAGACGAAAGCGGCTACTGATTCTGATAACGGCCGCAACACGTATATGAGCGGTCTTCGCGGCTTCAAGACCTGGAGGCAGCGAAAGCCCCGGTCGGGCAGCTATGGCGCACGAAGCGGACGAACTCTTCCGGAAGCTCGTGTTCGGCGGCGGGCCTCGCCT
>VBMQ01000044.1 GCA_005878375.1 Methanobacteriota archaeon
TCGACGATCCAGCCGAAGATTGGCGGGGGAGATTTGCCGGAGATCGCGGTCGAGACCGCCAAAACGATCGGTCATCCGACGGCCCTCACGCAGCTCACGCTCGACCTTCGGCGGTGGTCCCGCGGGGAGCTCCGGCCCGACGAGGCCGCCACGCGCGCCCGCGCGAACTTCGCCGTCAAAGGGTCGAGCCATGTCCTTCGGCTGTACAACCAGCTGCGCGCGCACATCCGCTTGGACGACGCGCCCTCCGGCGGGGACGTCGGCACTGTGGCGCGCGTGCTCGCGCTCGGATACCTCCTCGACCTCGCAGAGGTCGTGTCGATCGCGCAGCACCGCCAAATCAACGTCCCCATCCTCGCGCAAGTGTTCCGCGCGGGGCTCTGCGACAAGGCGGCGCTCGACCCGCTGCTCACCGCCAAAGCGAAGGAGCTCAAAGGGTTCGAGCCCGCGCTCCCGCAGGAAGACCGCCATGTGTTCGAGGAAGGCTTGGCGCTGGCCGCCAAACTCGGGCATCCCGCGCCGTCGTGCGCGGCATACCTCGACCTCGAGGACGGGTCGCACGTCGCGACGGAGCTGAAGAGGCTCGCGGACCCGGGCATGCGCGCGACCTACGGGAACGCGATCCGCGTCCAGGCGAGAATTCGCGACGCGTTCGGCGAGCACGGATACGAGACGGCCTAGGCCGGTTCACACCAATCAGGCAGTACGATCCGTTCCGAACCGTTGGGCCGCACGGGACCGCGCCTTCGCAGCCTCTTGGTCGCGATTCCGTGGCATGCGAGTCGGCACCAAGGAGGCGAGGAGCTGAGAGGAAACGTGTGCGACTTGCTCCACCGCCAATTCGAACGCCGCCGCGTTCGCCTTCGACGGCCCTTGAAACCCGCTGATCTTTCGTACGAATTGCAATGACGCGGCGCGCACCTCTTCCTCCGTGACCGGCGGATCGTAGTTGAACAGCGTCCGGATGTTCCGGCACATGATCGCTCATCCTCCTTGGGCGACGGATTCCTCCACCGCCAAGTCCGATGAATCGCGCGGATGTCATCGACGGGGATACGTCTTGCGCAAGGTCGGGAACGTGAACCTTAAAGTCCGGGCCCGGTTCGCGCGGGCGGGACCATGGCACGAACGTACGCCCTTGGCGGCATCGGGGCGGGCGGCCATTGGTACGGTCGCCTCCATCCGTTCCTGAAGGAACGCGTCCGCCTCCTGAAGGCCGTGGGGATCACCCGATTCGAGGATAAGCACGACATCCTCGAGTCGTACGGGCTCACGAAGGACCGGTACTTCCAGGTCGTCGTCGGCGGCTCCCTGCCGAACGCGTTCTTCGAGGGCATCGACGTCGTCCACGTCGCCTCCCACAACCAGTTCCACCAGGCGCAGACGGTCGAGTGCCTCGAGCACGGCGTCGCCGTCGTCGTCGAGAAGACGCTCGCGATCAACGAGGCGGGCACGGAGGACATCCTCACGTACATCCAGAGGAACGGCCACGAGGGCCGCGTCGCGCCGCACGTCCACTACCTGGAGAAGGCGCTCGCGCTCGAGCTCCGGCACAAGCTGTGGCCGTGGGCCCGCCAGCGCAGCGGGAAGCTCGTCCGTGCGATCGCGACGTTCATCGAGGACGTCTCGGAGGACGACCTCCGCCGCCAATGGCTCTTCAAGCCCGAGAACGGCGGCATCTTCATGGACTGGATCCACCCGAGCGCGATGCTCGCGAACGTGTGCGGCGCCCACTTCGCGTCGTGCGAGGACGCGATCGGGTACGTCGTGAACCCCGCGTACGACCCCGCCAACCCGACCGCGATCGAGGCGCACTTCCGGCTCACGGGCCCGAACCTCGCGCCGAACGCATCTGCGACGATCCGCGTCGGAAAGGGGTTCCCGCCGGGCGTCCGCTTCAAGCGCCTCCGCCTCGAGTTCGAGAAGGGCGCGGTCCTGGAGCTCGCGTTCACGGACACGGAGAAGGAGATCGAGACGGGGCAGAAGGGGAACTGGGTGTTCGACGACCAGGGCTCCGTGGAAAAAGGCCGTGCGACGGGGCCGTCCTCGTACGAGCTCCTCGTCGACGAGATGCTCGGGATGATCGAGAAGCGGAAGGCGCCCCTCTCGCTGGCGGAGATGCGGGAGATCTACCGCCCGGTGTGGCTCTGTCTGGCGGGGGTCGACCAGGTCGTGCGCGCGGACGCCTCGCAGGTCGACGACCTCATGCAGCGCGCGATCGCGATGAAGCCGTGAATCTCGTCCGCCGGAATCATCTCGGAACGTAGAAATACGTCGAAACCGCGTGGAACGGGCGCGCGCATGCCGACCTGGGTCAAGTCGTTCAAAGCCGCGACCGCGGTCGTCGTCTTCGGCCTTTTGTGGGCCCTGATCGGGCTCGTCGTCCTCGTGGGCGGGTTGTACCTCATGGGCCTCCCCGTGCTCGGCGGCATCGGCCTCGCGCCCGCGACGCCCGGGATTGGCGGCTTCGTCCTCGGCGCCGTCGTGACGGTCGTGGGCCTCGCGATCATGCTCCTCGGCTTCCTCGCCTCCTTCCTCAAGGTCACGGTCGAGAGCGTCGTCGACGAGGTCAAAAGCCTCCGCATGTGATGATGCGCGTGATTATCGGACCACTATCTTTATTGTGCCAGACCGGGGTCGGCGCGCCGGGATGCACATGGCCTGGCGAAGGTCGCGCCGGGGCCGAGAAATCGCCGCGGCGTTGGTCGTCCTCGCGTGCGCGGGGACGGTGTTCGGAGCGACGGCCCAGCCCCGAGCCTTGGCGGGGGGCGGGTCGGGGCCCGATGCAGGGGCGACCGGGACGGGTTGGGTGCCCCACGTCCATGTGGCGGGCGGGGTCGATTCCACATACAATCCCGCGATCGCGACCGCGCCGAACGGCGACCTGTACGCCGTGTGGGTGTCCGTCAACGCCGGCCTGAGCGACCTCGTCTCCGCGAAGTCGTCCGATGGCGGGATGTCGTGGGGCACCTTCGGTCTTGTCGCCGGCTCAACGGAATCCGAAATCTGGCCGGCGCTGGCGGTGGATCCGTTCTCAGGGCGGGCCTTCGTCGCATACTACGCGAGCGCGTCCCAAGAGATCCGGGTCGCGTTGTCGGATGACGGAACGACGTGGACGCCGAGCTTCGTCCGCGCGTGCATCGGGGGGCCGTACGCGGCGTGCTCCCGCCCAAACATCGCGGTGGAGTATGCGAACGGGGGGGACAACCGGGTCTACGTCACGATGGATTCGCAGCGGGGATTCTCGCCCGATGACAGCGACGTCCTCGTGTACCGCTCCGACAACCATGGGTCGACGTGGACCCTCGTGCTCGATGACGGGGGGTCCTCGGCCGGAGCTCACGTGCAGCCTGCCGTGGCGGTGCAACGGGGCAAGGACGGCGTGGACCGCGTGCTCGTCGTGTACCGCCAAGGGACCACACTCCAGGCCGCGACGAACGGACGGATCACCTGGTCAGACGACCGGGGCGTGAGCTGGTCCGGACCTGCGCTCTGGTCGAGCGCCGCCGCCCAGCCGCCGGCAATCGGGGCCGCCCACGACGGAAGCTCCCTCCTGGTGACGACCGGCACGGGCAACGGGCCGGACGTGGAGTGGTATCTCGACCTCGACCCGACGGACCCGTCGTCGTTCTCGGATGGAGGCGTGTGGTCCGGCTTCGGATACGCGACGCACATCGCGCCCGACGGCGCCGGAAGCGTCGATCCCTCGATCGGCGGCCGCTATCACCTCTTGGCGACCGCGCAACCCGGCCTCATGTATCGCTGGGTCGCGGAAGACTTCCAGGAGATCGGGCCGATGGAGTACGTCGCGAACTCCTCCGCGGCGTTCACGGGCGCGGACCGCGACTTCGCGATCACGACGCAGGCCCGCGGCGGCGCGTGGTGGCCCGCGATCACGTGGGCCGACTTCCACGAGGGCGTCGACCAAGTCTGGTACACGACGCCCGGCGCGCGCCTCACGTTCGACACAAGCCCGCCCGGGCTCGTCCTTCGCGTGGACGGCGACGAGCGGGTCGCCCCGATCGCCGCGACGTACGCCGCGGGTTCCGCAATCCTTGCGGACGCGCCCTCGCCCCAGGACGGGAACGGCGGCGTCCGGTACGCGTTCATGATGTGGTCGGACGGCGGCGAGCCCGCGCACGCGGTTCTCACCGGGACGACGGACGAGACGATCCTCGCCACCTTCGCAACCGCGTATCCGCTGACCGTGTACTCGACGCCCTCCGGCCGCCAGATCGTCCTCGGGGGCGAAACGGAGACGACCCCCGCCACGTTCTGGGTCCCCGCCGGCACGTATTCGCTCGAGGCGCCGACGCCGCAGGGAGCGACGGTCGGCACCCGATTCGCCTTCGCCTCGTGGTCCGACGGGGACGCGCGGGCCCACGCGGTGACCGTCACGGGCGCCACGACGTTGACCGTCACGTTCGACGTGCAGTACAAGCTCACGGTCACGAGCCCCCACGGGACCGCGACCGGGGACGGTTGGTACAACGCCGGCACCGTTGCCCCCTTCGCCGTCCCGGGTCGGGTCAACGACGGCGGCAAGACGTGGGACTTCGCGGGATGGAGCGCGGATTCGACATCGTCTGCCCCGAGCGCAGCGATCCGCATGGACGGGCCGAGAGCCGTCACCGCCACCTGGCGGGAACCCGCCAGCGCGCCCGTGACCACGAACTGGGTCCAGCTCATGTTCCTCGTGGCGGCCTTCCTCCTCCTGATCTTCGCCATCCTCTGGTGGCGGCGGAAGAAGGACGAAGACGCGGCCGCATCCTCCCCGCCAACGGGGACGGAGTAGGCGGCGCCCGCGAGGCCACGGGAACCTATTTAGGGCCTCGCGGTTTTGGCGCGCGCGATGGCCCGACTCCTGTCGCGGTTCCTCCCGGTGTTCGTCGGCGTCGGCATCCCGATCCTCCTTCTCCTCACGAACGCGATCTGGAACTACGCGAGCATCCTGCTCACAATGGTCGCGCTCGTCTGGCTCGGCTTCGCGATCATCTTCCTCGGGCCGAGCGGGACCGGGACCTAACCGCCCGATTCCTGCTTCCCGTACACGTCATCGGACGAGATGTCGAGGTCCACCCATTCGTCGATCGTCTTGATGTCCTCGAGGAGGACGGAGACCATCTCCCCGCCCTCGTCCTCGACGAGGAGGCTGTCGAGCACGTCCTCAGTCTCCATCGTGTCGCGCACGATGCCCAAGAACTCGCCCTGGTTGTCGACGACGTTGAGGCCCGCGAAGATCTCGCGCGCGGGGCCTCGCAGCAGCACCTTTTCTGCGGACGAAGCGATGAAGCGCCGGCCGAGTCGCAACTTGCCGACGGGGCCCTCCGCAATCGTCAGGAACTGGTCGTCCTCGGAGGAGACATATCCCATCTCCACGCCCTCCGAGTCCGCGACTTGCTTCCCGATGAGTCCGTGGGCGCCTTTGATCGGCATCGGCTCGGCGCAAGGGTGGGCCCCACATGAAGATTTCCACGCGCGGACTTCTCCCCGCCAAAATCGCGGATCCGCACCCCGTTGGACGGCTCGAAAAAACGGACCGACGCGGCCGCGGGGCCCACGATGCCCTATCGAGGCCCGACCTGTCCAGATAGGTATCGGCGGTGATACGGACGGCCACGGCTTTATACCCGGCCGGGGGAACTGCCGGCAAACTCCTATTAAGCGAGGTAGGATACCCGGGACGGTTTCATGCCTTCGTGTCCGGCGTGCGATGCTTCTCTCCCCGACGGCAGCCGAGCCTGCACCGGGTGTGGGACCTTGGCAACGTTCTCCTTCGACACCGCCAAGGGGACCGCAGGCCAGGCGAGCCGCGCCGCGAACCAGGCGCGCAAGGAACTCGGGCTCGTCCGGGCGACCGGCGTGGAGGCCGCGACCGCCGAACGCTTGCTCGACAAGGCGGATTCGGGGATCCGGCAATCCCAACACGCGCACGCACTCGTCTACGCGCAAGCGGCGCGGCGCGCGGTGACGATCGCGAAGACCCGGGCGCGCCTTCACGAGGACATCGCCCGCGCTGAGGAAGCGGTGCGGCTCGCGAAGGGGAGCGGAGCCGATACGGTTGCCGCGGAACGCGCGCTCCAGGAGGCATCCACCTCCCTCGATGCGGGGCGCCTCAAGTCCGTCCCCACGTGGCTGAAGAAGGCGTCCGTCCGTGCGGCGGAGGAGACGAAGGTCAAGTCCGCGGAGTCCGTGCTCGCGACCGCGGAGAAGGCGGTCCGGTACGCGAAGGAGCGAGGCGCGGACGTCACCGCCGCGGAGCAGGAACTCGCCCGCGCGAAAGAGGCCCTCCGCGGGAAAGCGTTCGACGCGGCGCGGGAAGCCGCTGCGAAAGCGCGCGACGCCGCGGAGCGGGCGCGGAAGTTCTCGCGCTATGAGAAGTTCGTCATCGGCGCGGAGCGCAGCCTGGAGCCCGCCCGGAAAGCGGGCGCGAACCTTGCGGACGCCCGCAAGATCCTGACTGAGGCGCGCCACGCCTTGCGCGACGGGTTGTTCGCGGAGGTGCAGGCGAAGTCGTCCACCGCCAAGGAGGCCGTTGCGGAAGCCAAGCGGTACCGCGCGGCCGAGGTCCTCGTCGAGCGCGGAGAGAAGGCCGCACGAAAAGAGGAACGACGCGGAATCGACATGGCGGGACCCGGCGGCGTCCTCGGCCAAGCCCGCCAATCCCTGGAGGCGCGCGAGTACAGGAAAGTGCGCGAATTCGCGCGCGACGGACGGGAAGCGATCAAGGACGCAATTATCGCCCGTCGCTTGCAAGGCACGCTCGGGACCCTCGCGACGGACATCCAGGACCTGAAGACGATCGGGGGCGACCCCGCCGAGGCCGAGGGCTTGCTCGTGGAGGCGAACGCGGCCCTCGCGGGGCAGGACTTCGACAAATGCACGCGGTTGGCGGCACGGTGCCGGCGGGCCGCGGACGACGCGCGGGAAATCCGCCGGCAAGAGATCGTCGTCAACACGATCCAGAAGATTGTGGCGGCCGCGGCGGCCTCGGGCCACGTCGACGTCCAGCAGGTGCGAGACCTCATCCAAGACGTCGAGGCGATGGTCGCGGGCGGCGAGGCCGTCGACGTCGATGCGCTCGTGAAGGCGCGCCTTACGGTCGTCGACGCGGAAAAACTGAAAGAGGTGACGCGGCGCCTCGGGGACGTCCGTCTCCTGCTCCTCGAACTGAAGCGGGCGGACATCGACATCGCGGGCTCCGATGACATCCTGCAATACGCGGGACTCGCACTCGACGAAGGTCGCTTCGAGGAAGCGGACAAGCAGATCGCCGAGCTCGAAGAGATGGCCCGCACGCTTATCCAGACGCTACAGGAGTCCGCCGCGGAGACCCTGCAGAACGCACGCGCGGCCGCGGAAAAAGCGCGCACCGCTGGGATCGCGATCCCGGATGCCGTGCGGATGCTGAACAGCGCAGAGAGCTCGATGGCAACCGGCAACGTCTACGAGGCCCTCGAGTTCAGCCGCATCGCGCTCGCCCGTGCCGAGACCGCATGGAAGCGCCATTTCGAAGAGGAATCGAAGCGGGACGTCGAGACGATGAAGGCGATCTCGGACCGCGTGAAGCGGGCCCGGGAGAAGGCGGACCTCCTCGTCTCTCACATCGAGTACCTGACGAGCATCGGCGTCGACGTCGAGCCCGCCAAGGATTCGCTCGCGAGCGCCCAACGCGCGCTCGAGGACAAGCGCGTGGACGACGTCGAGGCGCACCTCGACGCGACGGAACGGATCATCGAGGGGATGCGCGGCGCGCTCCGAAAGAGTGCGGAGGAACGGGCCTGATGACCCCAGAGATGGAAGCGGTTCTGCTCCGCTCGGAAGAGGCGGTCCAGGAGGACCAGTACCGGGAGGCAATCGACGCGATCCGCGCGCTCGAAGAGACGATCGAGCGCGCGCGCGATGAAAAGGCGGCGGCGGTCCAGCGCAAAGACATGGAACGGGCGAAGAAGGCATCGGACCGGTTCGTCCGCGTGAGGCGGATGGTCGAGGAGCTCAAGAAAGCGAACATCGACATCCAGGGGTCGGACGAGGCGCTCGTCGATTCGGAGAGGGCGCTGCAGGGCCGGGACTTCGACCGCGTCGACCTCGTCCTGGGCGACCTCGAGGAGACGGCCCGCGAGATGCGCGCGGAACTGATCGCCGCCACGAAGTTCCTCATCTCCAAAGCACGCGAGGCGGTCCAGAACGGCGAGCGACAGGGCGTCGACGTCGCCGAGGCGAAGAGCCTCCTCGAGAGCGCGGACGGCTTCCTCGCGAAGGGGAAGCTCGACGACGCCGTCGAGTCCGCGAACACCGCCAAGCAGCGCGTGGACGCGGCCCTCCGCCTGCGGTCCGAGGACGACGCCCGGAAGGAGAAGCTCCGCGTGGAGACCGCGCGGCAGAAGATTGACCGCATGAAGCAGATCATGGCGGACCTGAACCGCGCGGATATCACGGTCGACGGGATGGTGCCCGCAATCGAGCAGGCGGAGGAGGCCCTCGCCGCCAAACGGTTCGAAGAAGTGCATGTGATCCTCGCGGAATCGGAGTCGCTCGCGGAGTCTCTGCACGACGGGCTGCGTATGGCGGCGGAGGAGCTCATCAAGAAGAGCCGCGACAGTGTCGAGGTCGCGAAGAAAGAGGGGCTGAACGTCAAACGCGCGGACATGGTACTGACGAACGCGGCGGAGGCGATCAAAGACCGCCGGTTCGTCGAGGCAATCGAGTACCACAAGGTCATCGACGACATCGTCGACGACGCGAAGCGGGTCCGCCAGTTCCGGGAGCTCGAGGCCGACGTCCAAGTCTTGCGCACCGACCTCCTCCGGATGGCGGCGCTCGGGGGCAACACGCAGGCGACGGAGGAGCTGCTCCAGAAGGCGCAGGCGGAGGTCGCCCTCGGCCGATACGACCGGGTCGCCGAATACACGGACCAGATCCGCGCGGGAATCAAGGACGCGCGCAAGCAGGTCCTCGAGGCGAAGCTCGACCGGGCGCGAATCGCGATCGGGAAGGCGGAGCTTCTCGGCGCAGTCGTCGATGACGCGAAGGCGCTGATGCCAGATGCGGAGAAGGCGCTCGCCGATGGGAACTACGAGGCGCTCGACGTCCTCGTGAAACGGATCGAGGAGAAGGCGGCCAAGGCGAGCGAGTCGTTCCTGGCCGCGAAAGCGGAAGAGGACTACCTCGGCCTCCAGGACCTCGCGAAGCAGGTTTCCGCGTCCGGCCTCGACGTCCCCCAGGCCCGGGAGTTTCTCGACGAAGCCCGGAAGCTCAAGGACGAGCGCCAGTTCGAGTCGATGGCGCAGATGATCACGGAGGCGCGGCGCGTCCTCGAGGCGTCGAGCCTGGAGCACGTCGTGGCGGAGCACCGCAAGAAGATGCGCGGGTTGGCGGCGATGCTGGAGGCCGCGAAGCGGATCGGGGCGAGCGTCGGAGAGGCGGAACGGATCCTCCTACAGGCCGAAGCCGCGATCGAGAGCAAGGACCTCGCCCTCGCGGACATCCTCGTGAAGCAGGCCGAGGTCTCAACCGGCCTCCAGATCCAGTCCTTCATCCAAAACAAGTACCCGAACCTCGTCGTGAAGATGCCTACGGGCGGGCTCCAGGCGAATGCCTGGAACAAGTACGTCGTCGAGATCGCGAACAAAGGCGCGATCGGCGCGAAGGACATCGACCTCAAGTTCGACGGCGATGTCGAGGTTCGGGGCGTCGAGCCAATTCCCGAGCTCGGCGTCGACGAGACGAAAGCGATTGAGCTCGGCGTGCGCCCGAAGCATGAGGGCGAGGTCCCCGTGAACGTCCGCGTGTTCTACAACCGCTACTTCGACGAAAACCGGTACGAAATCAAGGATGCCGCGTCGATCAAGGTCGAGAGGGCAGGCACGTACCTCGTCGAGGACGTGTTCCTCATCCACGTCGATGGGCGGCTCGTCGCCCACGAATCGCGGAAGTTCCGCCAGGAGATCGACGAGGACATCTTCTCGGGCATGCTCACCGTCGTCCAGGACTTCATCCGTGACTCCTTCAAGCAGCGGACCCACACCGGGATCAAGCGGCTCGACTTCGGGCAGAGCAAGATCCTGATTGAGCGCAGCCCGCACTGCTTCCTCGCCTCCGTCGTGCTCGGCTCTGAACCTGCGCTCCTGCCCCTGTACATGGCGGAGATCCTGCGGGAGATCGAGAAGAAGTTCGGGGACGTCCTCAACGGGTGGTCCGGCATGCTCCACGAGCTGCCGGGCATCGACGAGACGATCCGCAAGCTCGTCCTTGTGACGGAGGCGCCGGATGCGGAACATGGCGCTCTCGCGGAATCCGAGGTCGCGGAGCTCGAGCGGATGCTCAGCGAGGCAAAGGAATCTGGCGCCGAGACTTCCGATGTGGAAGAGCTCCTCTCGAAGGCGGAGAACTCCCTCGACTCGGACATGGAGCTGGCCTGGCAACTCCTGTCGAAGGCGAAGGTGCAGGTCAAGGAGAGCCAGGAGAAGCTCGTGGACCGGATGGAACTCCTCGTCGAGCAGACCGCCGAGGCCGTGGACCAGCTCCGTGGGCTCGGGGCCGACGCAGGGCCGGCAGAGATCCTACTCAAGGACGCCCGCGAGGCGTTCCTCGAGGGGCAGTACGAGAAGGTCGAAGAGATCGCGCAAAACGTGCGGGCGGCCCTGGACCGCGCCCAGGGCGACGCGATGTCGAAGAAGGTCGAGGAGGACCTCAGCGCGCTCATCCACGAGATCGAGCAGGCGCGGAACGAGGGCGTGGACCCGACGCGGGCCGAGGCGTTCCTCGTCAAGATCGAGGATGCCTTGCAGCGCCGGAACTTCCGCGCCGTGGACGACCACATGCGGCGCGCCCGCGACTCGCTGCGCGAGGGGCGGAAGAAGGCGCTCCTCAAGCGTTCGACGGAGGAGATGGAACGGCTCACGGCGATGCTCGTCGAGGCGAAAGCGTTCGGCGCGGAGGCGGGGGAGGCGGAAGGGCTGCTCCTCCGGGCACGGGAGGCGCTCGCGGACGGCCGCGCGGAGGACCTCGATGCGATCGTCCGCCAGGCGAGCGAGGTCGCAAAGCAGCGCGTGCAGACGTTCCTCGAGAATCGGTACCCAAAGCTGTTCCTGTCCCTGCCGACGGCGGGCTTCCAGGCGGAATCGTGGAACAAGTTCGTGTTCGAGCTCGCGAACAAGGGTACCATCGCGGCGAAGAACGTGGACCTGAAGTTCGCGGGGGACGTCGAGGTGCGCGGCCTCAAGCCCATCCCCCGGATCGACCCGAACGAGAAGAAGCGACTTGAGATCGGCGTGCGCCCGAAGGCGGCGGGCCAAGTCCCCGTCGACGTCGAGATCCGGTACTTCCGCCCCCTCGACGAGAGGGCCTACGAGCTCACGGACAGCAAGCACATCAAAGCCGAGCGGCCGGGCACGTACCAAGTCGAGGACGCGTTCCTGATCCACCGGGACGGGCGTCTGATCCACCACGAGTCCCGCCGGTTCCGGGACTCCATGGACGAGGACATCTTCTCGGGCATGCTCACGGTCGTCCTCAACCACGTGAAGGAGACGATGCAGTCGCGGGCGCAAGGTGGGCTCCGTCGCATCGACTTTGGCGGGAACAAGATCCTGTTCGAACGCGGGCCCAGCGTGTACCTCGCCGCGACCGTCGCTGGCGGGGAACCCGTCGTCCTGCCCATCTACATGGTCGACACCCTGCGGGAGATCGAGGAGCGGTTCGGCGAGCGGCTCACGAAATGGACGGGCTTCCTGACCGAGCTCGAGGGAATCGAGGAGCTCGTCCGACGGCTGCTCTATGTCACGGAAGCGCCTGAGGCGGACCTCGGGCCCTTGGCGGGCTCGCCGCTTGCGGAGACGATGCGCCTTGTCGCGGAGGCGGCCCCGGAGGACGAGGGCGCGGGCTTTGTGGAAGAGGCGCGGACGGTCATCGAATCGAAGGACTTCGCCGAGGCGTCGGAGTTCGTGCAGAAGGCCGTGGCGTCCTACAAGGTGGGACGGGAGGAATTGCACGCGCAGCTCCGCGAGGCCGTGATGACGCACGGGGAGATGACGGGCCTTCAGGTTTCGGACGACCAGATGCAGGTGTACATCGACACGGTGCGGCGCGTCGTCGAGGCCGTGTTCGCGGCGCGGGACGCGGCAGGCATGGACAAGGTGTGGCCGGTGAAGCGCGTGGCGGTGAAGGTCGACAAGCCTGAGACGCTCGACGCCGTCCAGTCGTTCCGGAAGATCATCGTGACGCAGGCGGGCGCGAAGGAGCTCGACATCGTGGCGCCCGGCGACACGTGGCGGGGACTCAAGCTGCACCTGAATCTGGACTCTGAGGCGATCTCGAAGGCGTACCGGGTGTGGGCGCGGAAGATCGAGATCCTCCTCCGATCCCAGGACGCGTGGAAGATCAAGCAGGGGCTCGACAAGGGCGAGTACCACGTCGGCGTCGAAGGCCAGAAGGTCAGGATCGATCCCTCGATGGTCTGGTTCACGGAGGCCGTGCCGGACCACGTCGTCGAGGAGCCGTTCGACGGCGGGAAGGTGTACGTCGACACGGAGATGACGGAGGACATCCTCGCGGAGGGGTACGCGCGCGAGCTCGTGAACATCATCCGCGACGTCCGCGGCGACCTCAAGCTCCCGCGGGACGTGTGGATCGAGACGAAGATCCGGGCGAGCGAGAACCTAAACAAGCTCCTCAAGAAGTGGAAGGACTTCATCTCGCACGAGACGAACACGCAGGCGCTCCGGTTCGTCCGCGGCGACATCACGGACGGATACGTCGTCGAATGCAACCTCGGCACGGAGAACTTCACCATCAGCGTGCGGCCGGCCGAGGCGGGCATGGCGGCGTGACCAACCCTTTTACGTCCCGCGCCCGTTCGGCCGGGCCGTGGGCGTCGATCTCTCCGACCTCATCCCCGCCACGCCGCGCTCCCTCGAGGACTTCGCGAACCGAGCGATCGCGATCGACGCGTTCAACACCCTGTACCAGTTCCTCAGCATCATCCGCCAGCCCGACGGCACACCGCTGATGGATTCGCAAGGCCGCGTCACGTCCCACCTCAGCGGCATCGTCTACCGCACGACGAACCTTCTCGCGCTCGGAATCCGGCCGATCTTCGTGTTCGACGGGGAGCCGCCGAAGCTGAAGACCCGGACGATCGCCGTGCGCGGGGAGACGAAGGTGAGGGCGCAGCGCCAATGGGAAGACGCGCTCTTGAAGGGGGACCTCGCGACCGCGCGGACGAAGGCGATGCAGACCTCCCGGCTCACGCGCGAGATGGTCGAGCAGAGTCGGCGGCTCCTCGAGCTCCTCGGTGTGCCGTGGGTCCAAGCGCCCTCGGAGGGCGAGGCGCAGGCGGCGCGGATCGCGCAGAAGGGTGACGCGTGGGCGACCGCCAGCCAGGACTACGATTCGTTCCTGTTCGGTTCGCCCGTCCTCGTGCGGAACCTCGCGCTCAGTGGCAAGCGGAAGTTGCCACGTAAGGCCGCCTACGTGGACGTGACCCCGGAGCAGGCGGACTTGGCGGCGACACTCGCGAAGCTCGAGCTCACCCGGGAGCAGCTCGTCGACCTCGCGATCCTGATTGGGACCGACTTCAACTCCGGAATCAAAGGAATCGGCCCGAAAAAGGCACTCGCCCTCGTTCGGAAACACGGAACGCTCGAGACGATCTTCCAGGAGATCGGAACCGCCATCGAGAACGCCGATGCCATCCGCGACATCTTCCTCCACCCGAACGTGACCGACGAGTACCGCATCGAGTGGCGGGACCCCGACGTCGAGGGCGCGACACGGATGCTCGTCGACGGGCACACGTTCTCCGAGGAGCGGGTCGCCCCGGCGCTCGCAAAGGTCGTGGAGGCGCGGACGCGTGCGGGCCAAAAGAGCCTCGACCAGTGGTTTTGAACCCGGGAAACGAACGTTCTAATATCGAGGGCCGAATCCGCGGCCCCATGGCCCTGGCACCCCTGGTGTCGGTCGCCATCACGGTCCTCCTGTGCGTCGCGCTCTCCGGCCTTGCGTACTACCGCAAGGTCCTCACGTGGGACGGCACGATGGCCGCGTTCGGGATCGGCATCGTGATCGGCGTCTTCGGGGACGTGACCTGGCTCATCCTCCTCCTCGTGTTCCTCCTGAGCTCCTTCGCGGCGACGCGGTACCGGTTCGCGCTCAAGGAGGCGATGGGCGTCCAGGAGGGCGCGCGAGGCGAGCGCCGCGCATCGAACGTCCTCGCGAACGGGCTCGCCCCCGCGTTCGCCGCCGTCCTCGGCTACCCGGGGATTGGCGGGGCGGTCGTGAGCAAGGAGCTCAGCGGCCTCCTGTTCGTGAGCGCCCTCGCGGTCGCCGGCGCGGACACCCTCGCGAGCGAGATCGGCGTCCTCTCCCCGCGCGTCTATCTGATCACGGACTTGACGAAGGTGAAGCCCGGCACGGACGGGGGCGTCTCCGCGCTCGGGCAACTCGTGGCGCTCGGCGCGTCCCTCTACTCCGCACTCCTCGGGTTCGCCGTCCTCGTCCCGCTCTCCGAGTGGCTCGGGCTGCCCGTCTCCTTCCCGTCGAGCGCGGACTTCATCCTGATCCCCGCGGTCCTCGGGTTCGTCGGCTGCCAGATCGACAGCGTCTTCGGCGCGACGCTCGAGCAGCGCGGGATCTTCAACAAGCGGACGACGAACTTCGCGGCGACGAGCCTCGGCGCGCTCATCGCGTTCGTGCTCTACGAGATCGTCAGGTAGCGAGCGCCTCGCGGACGAGCTTCTCCCCGAGCGCCCGCATCGCCTCGGCCTGCTCCGGGGTCTTGCCCTCCGCGTACATCCGTAGGATCGCCTCGGTCCCGGACGGGCGGAGGAGGACCCACCCGCCCTCGCCGTACACCTTGACGCCGTCCGTCGCGTCGACCTTGCGGTCCGCCGCCAGAGACTTCAGACGGGCGAGCACGGCCTCTCGCCGGTCCCGCGGACAGGGGACGCTCGACTTCTTCAGATAGTATCGAGGAACCGATTTGAGGAGGGATGAGAACGTCTCGCCGCGGCGCGAGAGGAGCTCGACGACCTTCGCGGCCGTCATCCCGCCATCCCGCGCGAACAGGTGCTCCGGGAAGATCATCCCGCCGTTCTCCTCCCCGCCGAAGACCGCGCCTTTCCCGTAGATCGCGCGCGCGACGAGGGGAGCCCCGACCTTCGTGTACTCTACGCGCCCGCCCGCGGCTCTCACAACATCCTCGACGCAGCTCGAGGAGCTCACGGGTGTGACGACGAGGCCCGGGGTGCGCCGCACGACCTCCCCCGCCAACAAGGCGAGGAGCCGGTCCCCATCGACGAAGTCCCCCCGTTCGTCGATGATCGCCGCCCGGTCCGCGTCCCCGTCGTGCGCGATCCCGAGGTCGGCGGTGAGAGCGCGGACCATCGTGCGCAGGTGTTCGAGGTTCTCCGCCGTGGGCTCCGGCTTTCGCCCGGGGAACGCGCCATCGGGTTGCGCGTTCAGCGTGGTGACGCGGCATCCGAGGTCGCGGAGCAGGAAGGGCGTCGTGACGCACGCCGCCCCGTTGCCCGGGTCGACGACGACGTGCGGGTTCCGTTTCGCGATCGCCTCTCGATCGACTTTGGCGGCGATGCCCCGCATGTACAGGTCGGGCCCGTCCGTCGCAGCGGCGGTCCCTCCGATATCCTGCCACGCGGGCGCCGCGAACGCACCGGACTCCACGAGGCCCTCGATCGTCTCTTCGGTCTCCCGCGGGATCTCCATCCCGTTCCCGTCGACGACCTTGATCCCGTTCCACTCCGGCGGGTTGTGCGAGGCGGTGACGACGACGCCGCCCGCCAACTTGCGCTCCTTCACGTAGTATTGCTCGGCAGGCGTCGGCAGAATCCCGAGGTCGAGCACGTGCGCGCCCGAGGCGAGGAGGCCGGAGACGACCGCGCCGCGGAGCATCGGTCCGGAGGAACGGGTGTCGCGGCCCACCGCCAACGTGCCTGGCCAACGATGCCGCGGATCCCGTTCGTCCCAAAGAGCCTCATCGCTTCACCCGCGCATCCACGACCTCTGCCCCCGGCTTGACGGATACGCCGTCGCCCAAGATGGAGTTCCGGACGGACGCCTGCGACCCGATCCGGCACCGCTCGCCTAGGATGCTCCCCGAAACGCTTGCGCCCGCGTCGACCGTCACCCCATCGAGCAAGACGGAATGAGAGACCCGAGCATCCGCGATGGCACAGCCCCGCCCCACGGTGACGACCGGGCCAATTTCTCCCTCGACGAGCGCGTCCGCGCCGATGGCGACGGGCTTCACGACCTTGGCGCTGGGCAGGACCCGAGCGAGCTTGTTCACCTCGCTCCCTTGGGCGCGCAAGAGAATCTCTGTCGCGCGGAGGAACGTTTCGAGCGTGCCCGCGTCGGCCCAGTATCCGGTGAATTGGAATCCATGCAACCCTTTCCGCAGCACCTTCGGAAACACGTCGCGCTCGAGGGACACAGGTTCCTTCGCGCGAATCACGTCCAGGATCTCGGGCTCGAACGCATACGCGCCTGCGTTCGCGAGGCGGGACGGTGCCTCGTCCGCGGGGGGCTTCTCCACAAACTTCTTGACTCGAGTTCCTTCGAGGGCGACGACGCCGAAGGCGGTGGGATCTTCGACCTCCCAGAGAGAAATCGTCCCAATCCCTCCGTTTTGGCGGTGGGCAGCCAGGAAGTCCACAACCGCAAGCGAGGAAATCACATCGCCATTGAACGCGAGGAATGTCCCGGACAGGCGGTCTTCCAGGTTCTTGAGACATCCGCCGGTGCCGAGCGGACGTTTCTCGCGGACGACGGTGACCGGGCGGCCGACGTCCTCGCGGCGGAAGAAGTCCTCGAGCTGGGGCGTCAGGTAATTGGCGGCGACGATGACCTCGTCGACGACCTCCGGCAACCGCTCGATCAGGTGGAGCACCATGGGCCGGTTCAGGAGCGGGACGAGGGCCTTCGGACGTGTGAGCGTGAGGGGGCGCAGCCGCGTGCCGAGCCCGCCGGCAATCAGGACGGCTTGCACGCGCGCGAGAACGATGGTGGCGCTAAGAACGTATCTCCGCTCACTTGGGAACGATCGTCACGACGTTGTTCCCGCGGAGCACGACCGTGCCGATGCGGCGGACCTGTTCGTCCTTCGTCTCTTCCGTGTCCTCGAGGACCATGTTCATGTACTCGTCGTAACCCACGAGCTTGCCGTCGAGGATGCGGTTGTCCTTGAGGAGGAGGGAGATGCGTTTGTTGATAGACTTCTCTAGCACGTTAAGAGGCATCACCATACGGCTTCCCCAAGCGCGCGAATCTGGCTTGGCGTCTTAAAGGTTCCGTTTCGGAATCCTTTTCGACGGCGCCCCACATGTCCCGCGAGTGTCGATGCTGCCAAGGACGTGGCGCGCCGGACGCACCGAACTCGTGATCGTCTCCGGATGTCTGGTCGCGCTTGGCGGGAACGTTGGGCTCATCGCATCGACGCTCCTCGCCTCCCCGCCAAACGGGTGGCTCGTTCCTATCAGTCTGGCGACCATTGTCGTCGCGCTCGCCCTTTTCGCGCTGGCTCTCCTCGCACGGCGCCGCGCGCGCACCGCGAAACATTTCGCGATCATCGGCATCCTCGCTTCCGCAATCGCCCTCTTGACGATCCCCGGGCTCATCGGCGGAACGATCGCGCTCGCGGGTTCAACGCTCGGAGTCTTCGCGACGTACGAGGGGCTCCCTGAGGCCCGCCGCGCGTGAACAACGTATTTATCGCGCGATCCCCATCCGAGGCGTGAGGGTCGGATGGAGAAGGTGAAAGTCGGCCAAGTGTTCCACTTCTTCCCGAAGCCGATGGTCGCGGCGATCCACGTCACGGACGCCGTCGTGAAGCCGGGTGACACGCTCCTCTTCCAAGGACCGTCGACGAACTTCGACCAAGTGGTGGACTCTCTCGAGATCGACAAGGCGAAGGTCCCGGAGGCGAAGCCGGGGCAGAGCGTCGGCATCAAGGTCCGCGACCGTGCGCGGCCCGGGGACCTCGTCTACAAGATCGTGAAGTAGCTAGCGCCGTTGGTCGAGAGGAACTGCGCGGATGGGCGGCGCACGACAACAGTCCGAGCAGTCCCGACACCGTCCGTCCTCCGCGCAGAGGACGATGACGTCGGTCCCACAGGACGGACACACGGGCATCGGCGGGAACGAGGAAGTCCGTCCCTATCAACGTTTGGCGGCGGACGCGTCCGCCTCCTTCGCGGCGAGGACCTCGTGGATCTCGAACACGTTCGGGCCCGCGTACGCCTCTGTGGGCGGAGTGTTCGCGTGGGCCTCGCCGAACGCCTCGCTCTCCGTCCACCGCTCGAAGTCCTCCATCGAGCGCCAGTGCGTGACCACGACGTAGTGGTCGCCCTTCACGGGCTTGAGGACCTCCGTGCGCAGAAAGCCGGGCAGCGAAGCGATCGACCACTTCCGATCCCGCCAACGCCGCTCGAATTCGGCCTCCCATCCCTTCGCGACGGGGATTCGGTTGGACACGACGACGACCATGGCGGCGGGACTCCCGCCGCGCACTTAGCCTTTCCCGGTCACGCCCGCCAGGTCTTCTCGCCCGCCCGGATTGGGACGGGCAGCCAATTTTCCGTGGGCGGCAGAGGGCAGACGTAGTCGTCGCTGTACGCGCAGTACGGGTTGTACGCCTTGTTGAAGTCGAGATCGTACTCGCCGCGAGGGTTCGGGTCGAGGTCGAGGTACCGACCCGCTCCGTACGTCTCCTTGTTGCTCGTCGCGTCGCGGAACGGGACGAAGAGGTAGTCGTGCGCGGAATGACTGTGAACGGGCTTGTACACGTTGAGCCGCACGGTCTTCCCATCGACCGAGAACTCGAAGTACCCGTGGCGGAAATATTGCTGCTCCGTCCCCTTGCTCGTCGGGAAGGTGAGGACCTCTTGCTTCGGATATGCGTGGAGCGTGACCCGAAACCGGTGCGTGGGGTCCACCGGGAAGTAGATGAGCCCTTTGAACGAATGGCGCCCCTCGTGCGGAATCGGGGAGTCCTCGCCGTCACGGAACCAATGGTCCTTCTCCCTCCGGTCCTGCTCGACCGCGAACGTGTAATCGTCGACCATGCGATTCGGCCGCTCCGACGGCCCGGCGTCGGATGAACGTTTCGTCGGCCGGCGCGGGACCCTGCCGGGATGTCGGGGGCGGGATTCGAACCCGCGACCTCCGGATGTCTCCGGAGCGCGCCGTCAACGTCGCAGAACCCTATGAGTCCGGCGCTCAACCAGGCTGAGCCACCCCGACGCGCGCGTATCTTCGGCGCGTATAGAAACCTTGCCGGCCGCGCGTAGTGGCCCGGCTGATAACCGGAGGCGGGGCCATTAAATACGGGCGAGGGCTCGCGCGAACCATGGAACGCGAGAAGTCGGCGATGTTCCTCGGCCTTGGCCTCCTTGCGACGGGAATCGTCATCCTGATGTTCGTGCTCGCGACCGTACTGGGAATCGCGGCGAACCCCGGACCGTTCATGCAGCGGCAGCTTGGCGGCAACACGCAGGGCCGCGCGCCGACGCCCGCGTTCGCGTGGACCGCGCAAGGGACGACGGTCACCTTCCAAGACCTGACGACGTCCGGAAGCTCCGCGATCGCCTCCTACGCGTGGAACTTCGGCGATGGCTCGAATTCCACCCAGGCGAACCCGACGCGCACGTACGCGTCGAGCGGGAACTACACGGTCACGCTCACCGTGAAGGATGAGAACGGCCTCCAGGCGTCCGCCGGGGCTCAGGTTAACGTACAGAACTCCGGCAACAATGGCGGCCGCTCCGAGATGTCCGGGAACCTCAGCTTCGACCTCGGCAACGTCCTCCTCCCGATTGCGATCGCGATGCTCACGTTCGGCCTATACGTCGTCTCGTTCCTCGTCGGAGGGTCGCTCGTGAAGGCGGGCTGGAACCTGATCCGTCCGCGGCCCGAGACGATCCGGTTGCGCCTCAAGCCCCAGAACTGGGAGACCGGCGCGACCGCGGAGGTCGTCCCGCCTCCGATGATGACGATGGCCGCGCCGACTTCCGAGCCCAGCACGACCCTGCCACCGCCGCCCGGAACGTAGGGGCGCGGTCTCGTCGCGATCCGACGCCTACGATTCTTCGAGTTCGTCCGTCGGCGGCGCGGGCGGCTCCGGGGCGAGCTCTTCCTCGACAGGCCCTTCCGGCGGCGGAGGCGCCTCTCCGGGCGCCGGACCAGGCTCGGGGATCGGCGGCGGGGTCCCCGCCACGAGGACATCGGACTTCCGGATCTCCACGCGGGAAATCGGGTGGATCGGCTTACACGCCGACGCGACCTCCTTCGCCATGTCCCCGGAGATCACGGACCGGACCATGTCCCCGACCGCGGACTTCGCGGCGATCGACGTGATCACCTTCCCCATGATCTCGCGAATCGCGTGCTGCTTGGAACCCTGGATCCGGCGGTCCGTGATCGCCATCGGCTTCACGCGGATCGTCCATCCGTCCTTCGTCGTCGCGTTCACGACCGTGTCCGTCCGCGTCCGCTTCCGGCGCGTCAGGCGGCGGATGTAGTCCGACGTCATGTCGTGGCCGACGAACTGCGTGTGGGCGTCGTTCCCGCGGATGTCGCTGACCTTGAACATGAGCTTGATGTGCATCTTGCTGAAATCGCCCGTCAGGTCTTGGACGGTGACCTCCGTGATCCGGCCCATGACCTTCGTGGGCTCCTCCGCGGGCGTCTCGCCGATGACCTGGCGGTTGAACATCTCCGGGGCGAGGAGGTTGTACCAGCCCTTCGCCTTCCACTTGTCCTTCACCTTACGGGCGGAGGTCCGGGCCTGCTGCTTCGCCATGCCGGAGGCTCGTAGAATCCGTCCGTATATAACCCTTCGGAGCGAACTCGGGCGAGATTCGGGTGAGACCGGAGCGAGACCGTGGGCAACGGGTTTCTCCATCGGAACGGTCGGCGGTGCGGGGAGAACCCCGAGGTGAGAAATGAATTCGAGGAAAGGAATCTGGAGCGCCTTCGCGATCGCGGTTCTAGCGATGGCGTGGTTGGCGAACGTTGCGTCCGCAACGCCCCCGCCGCAGGCGACGGGCCGTGTGTACGCGGACGATCAGCTGTGGGCGACCTTCGCGACGAACGACATCAAGGGCGGGCCGGAGCAGAGCTTGGACAAGATCTTCGTCTTCCCCGGGACGGACCTCATCCCGGTCGGCGAGGCGGGCCCGGGCAATCCGGAGTACAATAGTGGGCGTTGGGACGTGCATGAGGTGACCTTCACGGGGATGGCACCGACGCAGTTCACGAGCGACGAGGCGATCTGGTATCACGCGTCCATCGGGGACCTGACTATCAGCGGCACGGTGAAGATGTTCCATTGCCCCCTGTTCAAGCTGTAGGCGCGCCCCGCGCGCCACCTTTCCTTTTCGCGGCACGCTATTTATGGCCGGCGGTCGTTGGGCGGCGCCGTGAGCGCCGCGCTCCGCCAGCTCCTGTGGTACCTCATCGGGGGGACCCGGGGCGGGGCGAACCGCGCACGAATCCTCGAGTCGCTAAGGGAGCGACCCAGGAACGGCCACCAGCTCTCCGAGGTCCTCGGGCTGGACTACCGCACAATCCGGCATCACCTGAATCTCATGGTGAAGAACGGGCTGCTCACGCGGCCCGCGGGCGACGCGTACGCGGCACCGTATTTCCTGTCGAAGTACGTAGAGGAGAACTGGGCTGTCTTCGAGGAGGTGCGCCGAGCCGCTCTGGGCAGGTGAGGCAGGATTATGGCATGCGTTGAAGGCGTGGGCGTCATCGGAGGAGATGGGCATGGCTGACCCGTTCGCGATGGGGAGCGTGATCGTCGGCGTGATCAACGCGATGCTCGCGGCGGCGCTCTTGGCCGTATACGGTGCCGTCTACCGGAAAGCGAAGTCCGCGTTTGCGCTCGCGCTGTTCGTCTTTGCAGTGGCGTTCCTCCTTCAGAATCTGCTGCTTATCTACGGATACGGAACGATGATGGATTACATGCCGGCGCTGAGCCCCTACCTCTTCGCGATCGGCGCGTTTGAGGCGTGCGGTCTGGGCGCGATGGTGTACACGGCCACGCGCTAGGCTGCGGCGAGCGTGAGCACGCCCTCGAGCGGGATGAAGATGTTCTGCGGCCGGTGCTTGAGTTCGTACCGCAGCTCGTACAGCGCCTTTTCCATGGCCCACCCGCCGATCACGCGCCGCGCGTCCTCCGCGCGGAGCGCGCGATAGACGGTCGTGTGTTCGAGGTACGCGGCGACCAGGCGATTGACCGCCGCCGCTTCCCACGCCGCCAGTCGGCGGGCGATTGCGGCCTCGGCCGGGGTCCACGTCTCCGGCTCGAGGAGCCGCCATCCCGCGGTCGCAGCGCCCTTCGTGACCTCCCGCCACGCGTAGTGCCGGACGTACGAGAAGGAGCGCCGCATTGTCGCGACGTCGCGGAGCGGCGGAAGCTTCCCGGACCGCTCCCCGAGGGCTCGCTCGGGTTCGCCCTCGAAATCGATGAAGAGGATGTCGTCGTGTGGCGTGCGGAGGACCTGCCCCAAGTGAAGGTCCGCATGGATCACGGCCTTCGGGCTGCCGACGCCCGCCGCGATCCCCTCGAGGACCTTCTCGATCGTGTCCCGGTTCTCGAAGACGAGCGCTCGCGAGTCCGCCGCCAATTCCGCAGGCCCCCGCTCCGGTCCTTTTGCCAAGACCGCCAAGCGGCGGAGGGAGTCGCCCAGGTTCGTGAGCCCCGCCCGTTGCGCGGCATCGGAGTCCTCCTCCGTGAACGTCTCGATCTGGAACGGACCAGGATGGCCGTCGGAGAGCGCGGTGTGGAGTCCGGCAATCGCCTCACCGAGACGACCCGCGAGGGCGATGCTCGCGGACTCGAAGTCCGAAGGGACCTCGCTCGCGAGTTCGGTCCGCCATCCCTCGGTCATCGAGAGGAACGCGTCCGTCGATTCGACGTGCTCGGTCGCGACGCCGAGGACGAGCCGATCGTCCCCCTTCCCCAGGGCCATCTCGCCGAGGTACCGGGGCGCGT
>VBMQ01000010.1 GCA_005878375.1 Methanobacteriota archaeon
GGGCTCGTTCTTCTTCTCCGAAATGAATCGGACGATGTCCTCGTTGAGTCCCTTCGGGGCGAACTCCATGTCGATGTCGGTGGAGAAGCCGGCCTTGTACTCCGCCGTCGTGAGTTCTTGGAGGGCCTTTTGCTGGCTCATTCGCGTCCCAATCGTGTCCACTATAACATCGTTATATATAGTTATGTTCGCGCGAAGCGCGAATTGTGGAGGCGGTTCAATTTTCCTTCCGTTCGGGCGATTCGGCGACAGAACCTTTATGGCAGCGGAGCCCATGAAACGCGGGATGGCGACCGTGCAAGAACCGATCCATGCTCCGGCCCCGCTTGTGGTCACGGAGACGGCGGTCGCGCGCATCAAGTTCCTCCAGGGCAAGGAAGGGAAGCCCGATGCCTCACTCCGACTCCGGATCGTCGCCGGGGGCTGTTCGGGGATGCAGTATCGAATCGACCTCGCGGAGGAGCTGCGCGCCTCCGACCTCATCGCCGAAAAGGACGGCGTCCGCATCGCAGTCGATCCGAAGTCCGTCGCTTATCTCAAAGAGTCGACGCTTGACTGGGAGGAGGACTTCTTTGGCGGGGAATTCAAGATCAAGAACCCGAACGCGAAGGCCTCGTGCTCCTGCGGACTGAGCTTCACGGTGTAGTCTAGAGGTGCTCCGCCGCGAGTTCGGCGAGGTCGACGACGTCCAACGCGCGGCCGCGCTTCACCTCGTTCATGTGCGCAAGCGCGCGCGGACACGTCGTGACCATGAGCTGCGCGCCGACGTCGCGGGCCTCCGCCTGCCGCCGGGCGGCGAGGGATGCTGCCTCTTGCGGAAACGCCTCCCGGAATCCGCCGTGCGCGCCGGAGCACAACGTGGTGTCGCGGTTGTGGAACATCTCGAGCTGGACGACGCCCTGCAGGTACTTCATCGCGTTCCGCGGCGGCTCCGACTGCCCGCACACGCGTCCGAGCTGGCACGCGTCGTGGAGCGTGACCTTCCGATCGAGCTTCTTCGTGAACTTGAGCCGCTTCTCCTTCACGAGCTTCTCGATGTACTGCGAGATGTGGAAGACCGCGAACGGCGGGTTCCCGCCGTAGCGCCGGTAGTCCTTCGTCCACGCGCGGTAGCACTCCGCGCACGCGGTCACGAGCGCCTTCGCGCCCGTCCCCTCGACCGCCTCCATGTTGTGGGGCATGAGCGTCTTCTTGACGTAATCGCCCCCGCCAATGCGCGCGATCGGGCCGCCGGAGCACCACTCCTCGCGCCCGAGGACGCGGTACCGGACGTTCCCCGCGTTCAGGATCTTCACGACCGCCTTCGCGATCGATTGACGCTCGAAGGACGCCGCACATCCGACCCAGAAGAGGACCTCGGGCTGATCGGACTGGACGCCGCCCGCCTCCTTGAACCAATCTCCGCGCCTCTCGTTGTCCTTGCCCGGGAGGTTCTTCGTCGTCTCGACGTTCTTCAGCATTTGGCGGTGCTCCGGCAGCGGCCCGTAGCCCTCGTTCACGAGCCACTCCTTCACGTCGTCCCAGAAGCCGTCGAACGGAATCTCCGCGTGGCATACGGCCTCGCACGCGCCGCACCCCGTGCACTCGTACACCGCGCGCGTGAAGTCGAGCGCCTCCTGGGTGGCACGGCCCGCGAAGTCGCGCATCTTCGTCGGCCGCCGCAAGATGCGGTCGAGGGGTGAGCGCATCTCGACGTTTTTCATGAAGTATACTTTCCCCCGCGGGGCGGCGGACTCCCAGCCGATCTCCTGGTACGGAGGACACACAGGCACGCAGTAACCACACATGTTGCAGGCGTGCAGATCTTCCGAGAAATCAGAGAACTTCACCATGGGTCACCTACGGCGTCGCGCCCTCCATTCGGGCCCGCTCCTCTTTCGCTTCGTCGAGCAGCCCCTTCCGAAGCTCCGCCGCCTTTGCGAGGGCCTCTTTCTGCTCCGTGTCCTTCACCGCGGTCGCGACCTTGCGCGCGAACGCGGCGGCTTCTTTCGTGGTCCGCAGGACGAGGTCCCACGCCCCGCCCTGGCTCACCTCGCGCTCAAACGCGTACCGCGCGGCTCCGCATTCCGGACAAACTTCGGGGAGGTCGTCGGCCCTCGCGACGTGGCCGCACACGTAACATTCGATCTCCTCGTACTCTTCGAACGGGAAGACGGCGGGCACTTTGGGCTTCCCGCGCCCTTTCGCGACGGGCTCGAGGACTTTGGCGGCATTCTCGAACGTCTCGGCCGCGCGTCCGAAGATGAACTTCACGCGCGGGTCCGCCGCCAAGAGGTTCGCGCGTCGGAAGAACGCCGCCCCGTCCCGGTCGACCTGGGCCGCCTGCCGCACGGCCTCGGACGACTTTGGCGGCGATTTCAAGGGATAGAAGCCTCCGGACTGGGCGAAACGGGGGCGCCTACATCAAGATTTGCGAATGACCGTGCGTGGTCTCAGATGCCCATGCCGAACTGCTTCTTCGCGATGTCCGACATGTTCTCCGGCGTCCACGGCGGGTCCCACACGATCGCGACGTCCGCCTCCTTCACGCCGGGCAGCGCCTCGATCTTCCGCTTCACGTCCTGATGGATGTACGCGGACGCGGGGCAACCGGGCGCGGTCAGGGTCATGCGGATCGCGACCTTCTCCTCGGCGATGTCGATGTTGTACACGAGGCCGAGGTCGTAGATGTTGATCGGGATCTCCGGGTCGTAGCACTTCCGGAGGACGGAGACGACGTCGTCGCGGCTGACAGCCATAGTGAGAGGAACTAACTGGCGGTGGCTAATAAACTGTCCGTCGTCACTTCAGCAACGGGCGCCGCCCCGGGAAGCCCGCCTCGAGGGTGTGCCAGAACGCGACGTCCTTCTCGCCGCGCTGCCAGCACAGGTAGACGAGGTCGCCGTTCACGTAGGCGTAGAAGTCCACGAGGCCGCGGTTCGGGTCCTTCAACTCGCACCCGAGGCCCGTCAGCCGGATCGCCGCCTCGTTCACGGCCTGGAGTGCGGCCGCCAACTCCTCCTTCAGCATCACGTACCGCGCGTGCTCGTCGTTCGCGGCTTCGTCGATCGACTTGCCCCAGTACGCCTCGAGGTCCGCGACGAGATCGCTCAGTTCTCGCGCGCGGGCGGACTTCGCGTCCATCTCGCGGAAGATCGCGTCGATCGCGGGGAGCATCCCGTTCGCTTCATCCACCGTGAAAATCCGCCGAGGGCTGGCGGCGATGTCGAGTTGGGTGTCCGTCACACCTCTCTCCTCGCGTCAACATCGCCCTGCCGACTTAAATGGTTATTCCCGACTAGAGCGCGAGGTCTCGTCGGACCTCGTCGCGCGCCGCGACCATCACCCGGAGCTTCTTCCGGACCTCTTCCGGCGTCCGCGTCTTGAGCCCGCAGTCCGGTTCGATCCAGAGACGGTCGGCGGGCACGAGCCGGAGGGCGTGCTTGATCCCCTCTTTCACTTCCTCGACAGATTCGACGTGGTGGTCGTGGACGTCGAGCACTCCGAGCCCTAGCTCTTTCTTCGAATCCCACGGGTCCGCTTCGAGGAGGTGGAGTAGTTCGAAGTTCGCGTTCTTGAACGCGAGGTGGATCTGCGTCACGGGTAGGCGGAGCATCCCCGGGTAGATCTTCGGCACGTCCCCGTAGCAGATGTGCGTGTGAAACTCCGCGGACACGCCCTTCACGACGACGCCCATCGCCTCCACCGCCAAATCGAAGTCCTCGCCCGGCCGGGTGTGGATCGCGGGCTCGTCGACCTGGATGTACTTCGCCCCCGCCTTCGCGAGCGCCTCGGCCTCGTGATGAATCGCGCGCGCCATGGCGAGCACGGCCTCCCGCCGGCTCCCGTAGTGCTCGTCGAACGACCATTCCACGATCGTGTACGGCCCCGTCAGCATTCCCTTCATGGGCTTGTCGGTCAGCGACTGTGCGTACCGCCATAGGTCGACGGTCACGGGCGCATCCCACCGAACTTCGCTCGCGATCACGGGCTTGTGGTAGTACCGATTCCCGTACGATCGAACGAGCTCGCCGGGCCGCATGCCCGGGAGGTTCTCGCCGAAATACCCGACCATGTCGCCCCGCTCCATTTCCCCGTGGACGAACACGTCGAGGCCCAGCTCCTTCTGAACCTCGATGACCTCCTTCGTCGCTTGGCGGGTGAGGCCGTCGAGTTCTTTGGCGGTGACCTTCCCCGCCGAATGTCGGTTCCGCGCGCGTTGCAGGTAGTCCGGCTTCGCGAAGCTCCCGACGGTCGTCGTCCGCAAGGCGTTGCTCATGTCGTCGCCTCCCCCACGAGTTTGGCGGCGGTCACGAGGACCTCGAGCTTCTCCCGGGCGCGGGCCCGCGGAAGGAATTCTAAGCCGTTCGACGGCGCGAGGTAGGACCGGTCGAGCGGTACGCGGTCTTTGAACGCGAGGACGGCTTTTGCGACCGCCTTCGGATCCTCTAGCTTCGTGTTCCGCGCATCGACGAGGCCGAACGCGAGACCTTTCTCGACGTCCGTCACCGCCAACGCCTTCAGCGTGCTCGCGCCCTGGACGAGATCCAGCCCGAGGACGTCGAAAGGCAGCATCAGGAGGTCGTCGAGCATGGGACCGACGCCGCCAAAATAGGTGAACAGGGTCGTCTTCGCGTTCCCCTTCCCCCGGAGCACGAGGCCCGCGATGTGGTTGTATCCTCGGGGAAGGTCCGTCCGAAGGACGAGCGCCGGCTCGTTGATCTGAATGTGGGGCGCGCCCGCCGCCGCCAGCGCCTTGACCTCGTGCATCAGCGCCTCGGCGAATTCCATCACGAGTTCCTCGGAGGCTCCTTCGGCCGACAGGGCGGCGAGCGTGTACGGCCCGGTCAAGACCGGTTTGGCGGGAGCGGCGGACGCCGCCGCGGCGGCGGAGTAGTCCTCGACGGTCATGGGCCCTCGCCAATGGACGGGGCCGACCCGTTGCGGTCGGCGGTAGTACGTGTTCGTGTCGAAGTACCGCTCGAGCGCGCCGACTTCGAGTCCATCCATCTTGGCGGCGAAGTGGCTCAGCGGATCGTACCACGTGATGTTGCCGTCGGTCACGAGGTCCACGCCGACCGCGGCCTGCTCCGCGACGACTTCACGGAGGACGTCGACCTGCACACGGCGGAGATCTTCGCGAGAAATCTCCTGCCGCTCCCACATCGCGATCGCCTTCCGGAGGCGCTGACCCTCGGGGCCGTTCGACACCCGCGGATAGCTGCCAACGACGGTGGTTTGCACGAGTTGGAGACCTCGGAAGCGGGGGCCACAGCCCCGCGCGCTAGAAAAACGTTCAGATGGACGGAGAATCGGGGGATCTTCTCGGATCGAAGATCCGTTTACGAGGCCGCGGCGGGAATTCACCCCCGACAGCGTGAGGCCCGGGAGCCGGGCTGAAGATGCCCGAAAACGGTCTGAAAATGGATACTAACAGACATCAAAGGCGTGAAATCGCGTCGTTTTCGCCTCGGCGATACGATTCTGATACCTAGTTTCAAAACGAAACTATATATGCCGAGGATGCCCATGAGAGAGACACTGAGAGCACTGACCTATGCCCGACACCGGCTGCTGCGCGACGGGGGACTGCCCCGCGGCGACCGTGCTGAAGGTCCTGGGCTCGGAGCTCAAGCTGGTGACCATGCACAGCCTGATGGCGCAAGGGCGGCGGTTCAACGAACTCCGCGAGCTCACGGGGATCTGCCAGAGCTCCCTCGCGCGGACCCTCAAAGAGCTCGAAGACTTCGGCGTCGCCGAGCGCGTCGTGCGGAGCGAGGAGCGGCCCGTCGCGGTCGAATACCGCCTCACGCGGATGGGGGAGGACCTGTCCGTCGCGATCGAGGCCGTCGAGCGGTGGGCGGAGCGATGGCTGACCGCGCTCCAGGCGCGCATGGATCTCGAAGCGGTCTGAATCCGGTTCAAGGTGAAACGATGGCGAAATCGATGATGATGCAAAAACCTCGGGACGAGATCGTCGAGGACCGGCCGAAGGGCTGCCCGAACTGCGGCAGCACCTCGCTGTTCTTCGATCCCGTCCGGAGCGAACTCGTGTGTGACAGCTGCGGGCTCGTGCTCGGCACGCAACCCGTCGATCCCGGCCCGGACTGGTCCCCGTACGAAGAGGGGGCCGCGCGGGCGGGACCGCCGGAGAGCGTCCTGCTCCCGGATGGCGGTCTCGGGAACACGATGGGCGCGGGCGGGCGCGATGCCGCGGGACGTCCGATGAGCGCGGGCGAGGCGGCCCGGTTCGGTCGGCTCCGGCGCGTGAGCCAGTGGACCCGTCTTCGCGGTACGGAGCGAAGCTTGTCCGGCGCACTCGCGAAGGTGAACCAGCTTGCCTCTCGCCTGTCCTTGCCCACGGACTTCCGCGAGCGCGCAGCCGTGATCCTGCGGAAGGCCCTTCGCGCGGACCTCGCGCGCGGGCGGTCGATGGACGCGATCGTGGCGGCATGCGTGTACCTCGCGACCCGCGCCCTCGGGGCTCCGCGGAGCCTGCAGGAGGTCGCCCATGCGGGCGAGGTGACGGTCCACCGGTTGGCGGCGACGGCGAAGCTCATTGCGCGCGAGACGAAGGTCACGACGATGCCCCCGCGCCCCGCGGACTTCGTGTCCCGGTTCGCGTCGGAGCTCGGCGTCCGGCCGGAGGTCGCGGAGCGGGCGCTCGCCCTCCTCGCGGACCACGCGGACGCGCTCGCGATGGCCCCGCCCTTGGGGGCCGCGGCGGGCGCCTTGTACCTCGCGGGCGAGCTCGAGGGCGAGAAGCTTAAGCAGTCGAACGTCTCTCAGGTCGCGGGGGTAAGCGAAGTCACCCTGCGCAAGTACTACAAGTCGCTGCGGCAGTCCGCGATCCCGTCGGAGGCGGCGTGACGGCGGCTGTCGTTTGTGAGGTGTGCGGCCTCCCGAAAGAAATCTGTGTCTGCGAAGAGCTGTCCCGCGAGCAGGCCGCCTTGCGCGTCCGGATCGACACGCGCCGCTATGGAAAGGCGGTCACGGTCGTCGAAGGGTTCACCGACGACGCGAACGTCGACGCGCTTGCGAAGGAATTGAAACGGTACGTGGCGGCCGGCGGGACGGTCAAGGAAGGGCACGTCGAGTTGCAGGGGGATCACCGCCAGAAGGTCGTCGGCTTTCTGAGGAACAAGGGGTACACGGTCGAGGAGCGCGCCTAGTCTGCGGACGCGGAAAGCATCGCCTCTCATTCGCGTCCCATGGTCACGAATCCTAACTCCCCCAAGGTGGCCGCCAATCTGCCCGGATTGTGGTCTCCCGAGCGAAATCTGCGTTTGCGAAGCCTTGGAACGGACTCGGCTAGGCCGAAAGTCCAATGAGCTCTAGCGGAGGCTACGCCCGGAGGTGACCGCTCTAATCTGGGGCTCGGCCTCTTCGAGCAACTTGACCTCGCCCTCGAAATTGATGTTGTAGAAGCCCTTCATCCCGTCCGGCCAGCCGACCTCTTCCATGTGGAGGCAGTCGACGGGGCACACGTCGACGCACTGCTGGCACCCGATGCACTTGTTGTAATCGAACTCCGGGATTACGATCGGCTTCCCCTTCCGGAGGTTCGGCCCGTCGACCATGTCGATGCACCGCGTCGGGCACTCGCGCTCGCACTTCTTGCACCCGATGCACACGTCGACCTCGAGCGTCGGGTGCTCCCCGATCCGGTTGATGAGCACGATCTTCTTGTCGGACTCGTCGTCCGGCTTCTTCAGCTCTTCCGCGTGGTAGAAGAGGTCCTCGCGGGAGTAGTCCGCGTGCTCGAACTCCTGGGAGAACATCCACGCGTCCGTCGGGCAGTACTCCGAGCAGTTGCCGCAGAAGAGGCAGTGGCCGATGTCGACCGCCGGCCGGCGCACGACTTCCTTGTTCTCGTCCATGATCGCGCGGGCCGGGAGCAAGTACGGGGACTTCTCCTCGACCTCGACGAACTCGAAGTAGATGCATTCGTTCGGGCATCGATGACGTGCTGGCCGCGGAACGATTGCGGGAGCTCGATCTTCTCGTACGGATAGAGGCGCGTCACCGGCACGCGGCCTCCGGGCACGAGCTTGTTGATGATCGGCGTCGTCTGTAGGGTCTGCTTCATCGTCGCCGCCAACGGCTTCCAGAAGGAGCCGCGCGGTCGCTTGTGGCCCGCGGAGCTCTCAGTGGGGTCGGACGGCTTTGACTTCATACGTGTACTCCCCGCCCATGTCCGCGAGCTGGCCCTTCGTGGCATCGATGAGCCGGCCCTTCTTCGTCTTGATCCATCCCCGCCGCTCCGCGCGGATCTTCGCGCTGAGTTTCAGGAATCCGTCGATGAGCGCCTCTGGCCGCACGGGGCAACCGGGGATGAAGATGTCCGTCGGCACGAACGTGTAGGAGCCTTTCACGACGCTGTACGAGTCGTAGTACGGCCCGCCGCAGATCGTGCACTCGCCCATCGCGATGACCC
>VBMQ01000011.1 GCA_005878375.1 Methanobacteriota archaeon
CAGGTCCATCGCGTCGATCTTGGTCCGATCAATTGCAAACCGTGTGAGATCGAACAGGTACCGACTCCACCCGCCGGCAAGGCCCACTCCCATCGAACGGCTCGCGCCCGTCGAGTCCCGCAACACGAGCGTCGCCCGGTTCACCCCGCCAGATCTGTGGATCCACATCGCAAGATGCGTGTACGCGGACCAGTTCCACGTCCCGATATCGTCCCGGGCAGCCCCTGCGAATTGGCGGTCGAATCCGAAGTACAGCGCGTCCTGCATCGAAGCGGATCCCTGATGGACGATGCTGAAATCAGAGGACAGCGCGCTCGTGCTGTCGTTCGCCGCGATCGGCCGCCAACCACCCAGGGAATCAAGGCCGTCGAAGGCGAGCGACGCCGTCCGATGTTCCAACAAGCCCCGGCCGCCGGAGAGACGGGCAGTGACCTCACCGGTCGCGCCATCCGAAAACGTCCAAGGGCCGGGAGCCTCGTCGAACCCGCCGTCCGCGATCCGCTCCGACGGGTCGCCCGCGAGGCGCACACCGCCGCCAACTTGCGTCCCGTTCGCCTCCGACTGCGCCAAAACGAAGTCCATGTCCGTCGACCTCGTGCGCGTGACGGACTCTCCGTCGAGCGTTGCATTTCTGGGAGCGAGGGCCACTCCCGAGACCGAATAGTCGGCGGGCGTTGAGAAATCCCAGGTCGCCCGGCGAATGGGTCCGCCCTCCGCATCGATGTGAGGATCGGACGTCGCGCTCGGAGTCAGAATGATTGTCGAAGAGAGAAGAATCATTCCCACGAAAAGAACAGCACGCGCCCGCACCTGCCGACTCTGCCAACATTCGCTCACATTCCCCGTCGACAACGATTCTCGCGCGCTGCGCATGGCCCCGCCGATGGCGGCGGAGGAACAAGGGAAGTTTGGTGGGGAGTTTTACGCCTATTTGAGTCTGACGCGTGCGCGCCCCTTATGTAACCCGGCTCCGTTCGCGGGTCCGTGCCCGAGGCGTGGGTCGCGCCGAAGCCGTCGCATCCGGAGACGTGCCCGAACTGCGGCAAACTCACGTGGAATTGGAAGTGGTTGCAGTCCCGCCAATGGTTCGAGTGCGAGCACTGCGGGTTCTCAGGGAAGGCGAGCAGCACGCCGGGTTTCAAGCGCGCGTGACGCGACTCACTTCGCCGACATCTGCTGTTCCGCCATCGCGCGGCCGATTGCCTCAAACGCGTCCTGCACGTTCTCCCCGGTCTTCGCGCTCGCGTACGACCACGGCGCGTTGTACGCCTTCGCGAACGCGCGCACGGCGTCGTCGTCGAACTTCGCGCCCTCTTTGAGGTCGACCTTGTTCACGACGATGTACACGGGGATCTCGCCGACGACCTTCAGCACGTGGTCGATCCAGTCATCGAGGTCCTCGAGGGTGTTCGTCCGCGTGAGGTCGCAGATCGCGAGGATGCCGTTCGCGCCGTAGAAGTATGCCTCCTTGAGGAGCTGCCGGAACCCCTTCTCGCCCATGATGTCCCAGATCGTCATGTCGAGGGTCACGTCGTGCGCGCCTCGCACCCCTTCGAGGCGGACCGTTTTCTTCGAGATTTTCGTGCCAATCGTCATGATGTACTTGTCGTCGAACATGTCCTGGACGTACCGGCGGATGAGGGATGTCTTCCCGACGGCGATCTCGCCGACGAGGCATACTTTCGATTTCAGCGTCTTCCGGTCTGCCACGCGGCCCCTCGTGCGGGCGAGCCGCCGGCCGTTACTTAAAGGGTGCTGGCGTCGTTCGTCCGGATGAGAACGAACTACGCGGACCGGGCCGCCGCGATCTTTTCCCCGAGCGCGCGGAACGCGGACTCGACGTTCTCGCCGGACTTCGCGCTCGTGTACATCCATGGGGCGGCGAACGCCTTCGCGCTCTGCCCGATCTCCTTCTCCCCGTACAGGATCATGACCTCGTCCTTCAGGTCGTGCTTGTTCACGGCGTACACGACGGGGATCTCGCCGACGACGCGGAAGACGGACGTGACCCAGTCGTCGAGCTCCTTCAACGTGGAGTACCGGGTCAGGTCGCACACCCCGAGGATGCCCCGCGCTCCCTGGAAGTACGCGTCTTTCAGCAGCTCGCGGAATCCTTTCTCTCCCATGATGTCCCAGACGGTCATGTCCATGTGGACCGTGCGGTCCTCGACGGTGAACTCGAGGGCGAGCTCCTTCTTGCTCACCTTCGCGCCGAGCGTGGTCACGTACCGGTCGTCGAATTCGTCGAGCACGAAGCGGCGGACCATCGACGTCTTCCCGACGGCGGCCTCCCCGACGAGGCACACCTTCGCTTTCATCCGTTCGCCGCGGGGCACGTCCCGCGTACGTGGGACGCGCGACATAAGGGTTGCGCTTGTCTCAGGGCGAAGCCAAAAAATGGTTGCGCTGGAATGTTCTACAAGACATGGAGAGACCGTGCGCTGCCGCGGGCGTTTGGATGGGCACTTGATGGGGTAAACCCGTATTAACCACATCCGCAATTCACAACCGCCGATGTTGCGTGAAGAAGCTCTACGCAAAGCGCTCCAGCACGCGCGCGATCGACGCCAACGGGAGTTGGACGAGGTGCAGGAGCGGGGCAAAGGGCTCCGACGACGATTGCGGGAACTCACGGACCGGTCGCTCGCCCTCGGCGCCGTGCACGGCCGGTTCGCGCCTGCGGACCGGGCCGCTCCGACGGAGTCGCCGATCGCTCCGCCCATCGAAACGGAGAAACCGATTGTTTCGCCTGTGCCTGGCGAAAATCAGGAAACGCCCCAGAGCCCTCCCATCACACCCGCCATCTTCGCGATGCGTGCTCCGGAAGAATCCCACGAGAAACTACTGGCGGCGCTCGTCGAGCGGCATCCCGACGGGTTCACGGTCAGTCAGATGAAGGACGTTCTCGAGGCCGTCGATGGCCGCACGCGGTCGTACGATGCGGCGTGGACGCTCGCCAACACCCTCTTGCGCAACCGCGCGCTGGAGATCGCGGGCAGCCGGCCCGGGCCGACGGGGCCGATCCGCGTGTTGCGCGTCAACAAGCCCCTTCCGACACCCGCGGAGGCCCGGTAGCATGGAGCCCGTCGATCGGGACCGGCGAGAGCGACTCATCCTCAATGCGCTCATGGAGCGGCGCGTCGCGGTCGAGGAGGAGACGAAGCGGCTGCGAGCCGAACTCACGGAGCTCGTTCGGCGGGAGGCGGAACTCCGCGAAGAGATCCTCTCCCTCGACCAGATCCTCGGAGCTCTGCCCCAGCCTGTGAAGGAGAATGAGGCGCCGTCGTTGTTCACGCCCGCCCCAGCCCCCGTGCCCGCCCCCTCGGCCCCGCCGGCGACGAAGAAGCGACGCCGAAAGGGCAGCCGCCGCGAACAAATGCTCCCGAAGCTTCGAGCGAAGTTCGGGACGGGTGTGTTCGGGGTCGAAGCGGTCACAGACCTCTTGCTGCAGGAGGAGCCCGGCGAACGACGGAAGGCGTATTTCGCCGCGTGGTCGTTGTGCCGCGACCTGGCGGAAGATGCGATCCTCGTCGCGGTCTCGGAGGAAGGCTCGGGCCGGCGAGTGAAGCGTACCTACAAGTTCGCGGACGCCGCGCCGGCGTGATCACGCTGCGAGGCGGGTCCGCTCCGACTCGACGTGTCCGAGGTACGCGTCGATGCGGCGGAGAACCTCTTTCGTTTCCTGCGTGGTTTTCAACGTCGACACGTCGTTGCGCAGCGCGACGAGCGTTCCGCGCACAGCGACGAGGATCTGGGACGCGGTCTCGGGGTCCATCCGTCGGACCATCGTTTCGAGCTCTTGGGTCATGGGAATCGGGCCGCGATTGCGGGTCCCGTATTTAGGCATGGCGTCCCACAAACCCTTTCATGGACGAATCCGTACCTGGCTCCGGTGCGCGCGATCCGATTCCAGCCCGGCGGGGTCGTGGAGCTCGTCGACCTCCCCACGCCGGAGCCCGCCGAGGGCGAGGTGCTCGTGCGCGTGGCGGCCGCGGGCGTGTGTCGCACCGATCTCCACCTGCTCAAGGAAGTCGCCTCGGGCGAGCGCGCCCCGCTCGTGCCCGGTCACGAGACCGCCGGGACGGTCCAGAAGATCGGACCCGGCGTGGGACGCGTCCGCGCCGGGGACCAGGTCGTCGTCCATTTCGAACTCCCGTGCGGGAAGTGCCGCTCCTGCATCCAGAAGCGGACGAACCTGTGCACGCAGGGCGCGGCCCTCGGCTTCTCGGTTCCTGGCGCGTATGCGGAGTACGTTCACGTGCCCGAGGATGTCGTCCTCGCTGCGCCGCGAAACCTCGAACCGGAGGCCGCGGCGACGCTCGCCTGCAGTGGCGCGACGGCCTACCACACCGTCGTCACCCTTGGCGGCGCCGACGAACGGGACGTGGTGGCCGTGATCGGGTCGGGCGGGGTCGGCCTCTCCGCCGTCCAAGTCGCGAAGGCCCGCGGCGCGGCGGTCGTGGCGGTGGACCCTCGCGAGGAGGCACGCGAGGCCGCCAAACGCGTCGGCGCGGACGAGGTCGCGACCCCGGAGGAGGCGTTGGCAGCGATCCTCGGGGCGTCGAAGGACCGCGGCGCGGACCTCGTCGTGGACCTCGTCTCGACGGGTGAGGCGATGCAGCTGGGGCTCGCCGCGCTCGGACCAGGCGGGCGACTCGTCGAGGTCGCCCCCGGCGGAGAGGGGATTTCCGTGTCCCCGTCGTTGCTGATGGAAAAGGAGATCACCCTCGTCGGCGCCCACTCCTCCACGATGGCGGACTTCGCGCGCGCGGTCGACCTCGCAGAGGCCCGGCTCCTGAAGCCGGTCGTGGCGCGCACCGCCCCGCTCGCGGACGCGGAATCCGTGCTGCGCGCGCTCGAGAACGGTGAGATCGTCGGGCGCGCGGTCCTGCGCCCGTAACAAGAAAAAAGGGGGGAGGGACGGCCGCCGACCGTCCCGGGTTCCGTGCCCAGGGGTTCAGGGGCAGTCGTCCTGGTGGTACCATTCCACGTAGTCGATCGTGTCCCACGTACCGTCCTCGTCGTGGTCCTCCGCGTGGTACTGCTTGACCACCCACGCGCCGCAGTCCTGCGTGCCGTCCTGGTCGCGGTCCTCGACATGGATCGCAACGAACGTCACGTCGACGGTCTCCGGAACGCCGTTGCTGTTCGCATCGACGCGATACGCCTCGAGCTTGATTCCGGCCTGCTCCTCGGGGACGCCGTTCTCGTCCGCGTCCCGGTACGCGTATCCGTACGCCTTCACGTACTGCAGCTCCGGGTTCCCGTCGCTGTTCGCGTCCGTGGAGGAGGCCCACAGCACGAAGTACGCGGCGGCCTCGGGAGTGCCGTCGGAGTTCGCATCGACGCGCTCCGCGGCGCGCGCGGTCACGTTCACGTCCTCCGGGTGGCCGTCGCTGTTCGCATCGACGACGCGGGCATCCAACGCCAACCCACGCTCCATCTCCGGCACGCCGTCCTGGGTCTCATCTACGCGCTCATAAGCGCGGAGTGCCAGGGTCTGCTCCTCGGGGTACTCGTCCGGGATCGCGTTCACGGAGAGGGCGTCGAGGGATAGGTACGATTCCTTCTCGAACACGCCGTTCTCGTCCGCGTCGACTCGGGCGCCCGCCCTTGCGGTTAAGGACGTCCGCTCCGCGATGCCGTCGGAGTCCGCGTCGACCCGCTCGCCGTGCGCGAGCAGGACCGCGAGGAACTCGGGCACGTCGTTCTCGTTCTGGTCCACGATCGCGACCGCCGTCACGTCCACCGTCTGCAGCTCGGGATGCCCGTCGTCGTCGCGGTCCGTGCTGTTCGCCATGACCTCGATCGCCTTCACGGCCTCGGGGCGCCCGTCGGAGTTCGCGTCGACGGCTTCGAAGGCGAGGAGGCACATCTCCGCGCGCTCCGCGAAGCCATTCGAGTTCGCGTCAATCGCTTCCGCATCGAACTTCAGCCCGCGCTGCGCCTCGGGATTGCCGTCGAGGTTCGCGTCGTATCGCTCGTACGCAAGGGCGTGGAGCTCCATCGTCTCGTTGTGCCCATCGCTGTTCGCGTCCACGATCGTCGCGTTCGCGAGGAGGATTCCCGCGTACTCGTACGTGCCGTCGTCGCCCTCGTCCGCGGTCTGGAACACCTTTGCGTCCAGGGAGGCGAACTCCGCGAACTTGTCGCTGTTCGCGTCCGTGAGCTCGAGCCGGAGGACCGCCGCGCGATAGAACTCGACGTTGCCATTCGTATTCGCGTCGAGCCCCTGCTCGCCGCCAAATGTGATGAGGACGTGCTCGGGCGTCTTGTCTTCATCCTTGTCGACCGCGGACAGCGTCCACTTGCCCTGGGCGAGGTACTCGACCTTCCCATCCGAGTTCGGGTCGGCGATCTCGCGCGCGGCCTGGACGCCCTCGATCGCGTTGAACGTCCCGGAGCTGTCGTTGTCCCACAGCTGGACGTCCCGCGCGATCCAAAGGGACCACTCGGGGTGGCCGTCCTTGTTCTTGTCGACGGCGCACAGGGTCAGGCTCCGATAGTGCACGTATTCGGGATTCCCGTCGTGGTCTGCATCGGTCGCTTCCACGGACTCGCGGGTCGTGCAGTTCCCGTCCTTGTGGGCGTCGCCCATCGCGGGCGGCGTGAGGAGCGTGTCAATACCCGCGACCTTCGATCCCGCCGGAGGGGAGACGTCCTTTGGCGGGGAGAACCAACTCGCGACCTGCCCGACGGTCCCGCCGCCCTTCGCGGTCGGCATCGTTCGGTCCGCGTCCTTGAGCGGGGAGCTCGCCTCGAACGAGCTCGCGTTCCAGTCCCCGATCGAGGGTTGCGTCACCGGCGCCGGGGTTGGCCCGACCTTCGGACCCGGGGTCGAATCGACCGTGGCTGGCGGCGTCGTCCCGGAGTCCGCTCGCGAACCCGCCGTGCTCGACTCCGCACGCGTCCCCGCGTCGGCGGGGGTCGCCGCACGCGACACGACCGCGTCGTTCCGCGCCGAGGCCGTCGCCGCGCCTTCCGTGGATGCCGCCACGTCCGTCTTCGGCCCCGAATACGAGATCGCCGCCACGTAGGCCGGGTCGTTCGCCACACCTCCCAGCCGTCCCGTCCGGACGAGCAGGGACGCCACGCCGAGCGAAGCGATCACCACGAGGGTCAACGTGAAACACGCGATCCCGAGGTTCCGCCCGCTCCGGTTCCGGTACGCTTCCATTACCGCCACCTTGCCCGGGGGATGGCGGGTCACAGGCATGGAGGAATCAGAAGAGGTCTTTCCGACGGCTTTAAGAGGGGATCCCGACCGGCGCGTGGAGGGCGGTCCACGTTTCGCTCAGGTCCCACAGGCGACGCGCGCTCGTGGCGTCTCTCGCTATGGGATTCGGCGCCAACGGCCTGCGCTTGTAGAAGTACGTGCCTGGCGGGGCACCCACGTCCGCCGCGGACGCGAGCCATACCGCTGTATCGGCGCCTTTGGCGGGGGAGATCAAGAAGGGGGCCGCGAGGCGGACCCCAATGGACATGAACCCGCCGCTTCGCCGCCCCCACCCCGAACGGACGGCGCCGGGGTGCATCGAATAGGCGGCCACGCCCGACCCTTCGAGCCGGCGCGCGAGCTCCGCGGTGAACAGGAGGTCCTTGGAGAGGTTCGGGTCGTCGAAATGAATCGTTCCCATTTGGCTGGCCTCGGACGAGACGTTGATGATCCGCGAAGGGGCGCCTGCTCGCAGGGTTTCGAGGACTAGGTTTGTGAGGAGGAAGTGACCGAGATGATTCGACGCGAAGGTCGACTCGACCCCGTCGCCCGTGAGGGCGCGTTTGGCGGTGTAGATCCCGGCGTTGTTGACGAGGAGGTGAAGGCGATCGTGTGTCGCCGTGAACGCCGCGGCGAACGCCCGCACCGATTCCAGTCGGGCAAGGTCGAGTTCCATCACCGCGAGGGGCACGGCGCCTGTCTCCTGCGCGATCTCCGCCCGCGCGCGCTCCCCTCGCTCGACACTTCGGCACGCAAGGATGACGGTCGCATGGAGCCCGGCAAGTCCGCGCGCGATTTCCTTTCCAATCCCGGAGTTCGCGCCGGTGACGATGCAGACTCGACCGGTCATCAGAGGGAGGGCCGACGCAGCCGCCAAGGCGACGCGATCACGGAGGCGGAACGGGATAAGGGTTTGTCCGATCGCCGCGGCGCGAGGGTCCGGCGTCGCCGCCGAATCGGGCTCACGCGCCCGCCGAGCCAGTCCTCGAGCGCCTCGTCATGGCCTTCGAGCCATCGTCGGAGCGCGATCAGGTTCGCATCGTCGCGCCCCCGTAGGTCCTGCGCCATCATGCGGCGTACATCAAGGAGGCCATCGAACTAAAGGTCAGCAGACGTTTTGCCGAGGGCTTTAAGATGGACGCGCCAACAATCATCAAGTAGGCGCCTCCGCATCGGGCGCCGAACCCGTAATGCCGTCGCGGCCGTACAAGGACCTCATCATCTACGGCTGCTTCGTCCTCAACCGGCTCGTGTCCGAGCTCGGGATCAACCTGCAACAAGAGGACCTGGAGGAGAAGCTTGACGGGCTTCTGGCGACGCGGCCGGTCTTCCTCACGAAAGAGCAGGTGAAGCGCGAGATCCGCTCGAACCACTACATGACGACGAAGGTCGTCGACTACCTCGTACGCGACGGATACGTCCGCGTCGAGGAGCAGGAGGGACATTACCGGATCTTCCTGACGAAAGAGGGCGTCGTCCACGTGCGCCGGTACAACGAATTCTATCGCCGGGTCTACCAAGAGCAGATCCGAGACCATTACGCGTATCGACCTCCCCCGGGTCCTCTCCGGGAATAGGTCGGGTCGTCACGCGCCCCATGCGGTTCCGGCGGGGGTCGTCGTCGGTGTCGCCGTCGGCTCGACAATCAGGGGGATGAAGTCGTACGTCCCGTCCGGCATCTCGGTCGCGAGCTCGATCGAGCACGCGTGGGACCGACCCCGGAGGGAGACGCGGACGACTTCGTTCGTGAGAAACGCGTACGTCTCGTCCGGAATCTCGGTGCGCCCGTCGGACTTCCACAGCGCGATCACGCGACCGGGCGGGAGGGCGATGGTCCCCGTGACGTCCTCGATGGCACGCCGGAGCGCCTCGAGGTCCGCGCGCGTCGGCGGCCGCTCGAACGCCTTCACGTACACGGCGGATCCCTGCGGTCCGACGCCGAACGGGGCGAGCGTCCCGGAGGGCCAGGCGAGGAACGCGTCGAACTGGTAGGCGACGCCGGAACGGCCGGCCAAGATCGCGGGCACCTGCACGTTCTGGCGGTTGGCCAACATCCCCGCCACGGCGGCGCTCCGCTGCCCGAGGAGGGTGAGGAGGCGATCCACCGGCGTGGCTCCTTGGGGGACGAGGATCACGGGGTCGGCCTCGCGGACCGCACGGATGATCCGATAACGCAACCCGTAGTAATCGAAGAACGAGCGCGTGTCGTGGACGAGGTCGAGGATCACCATCCCGAGGTAGAACAGGGAGACGAGGATCACGCCGAGCATCACCCCTTTTCCGAACGAGAGCATCGCGAGCACGGCGAACGCGAGCGTCCCCGCCAGGGCGAACGCCTTCGCCATCGGGTCCCGCGCCCCGAACTGGACGAGCAGGAGGCCCCACAGCCCGACCGTCAGGAGGAGCGTGAAGCCGGGCTTTTCCCCGGAGAGAATGACGATGAAGACGAAGTCGAGGGCGAGGAACACGTAGAGGAAGAGGCGCGTGTACCGGAGCAGCCGCTCGATCTTCGGGGCCTGTCGTTCGACGTCCTCCGCGAGGTCGAAAATCGCGGTGATCGGATTCTCGACCGCGCGGACGTCCTTCGCCTGCACGTCCCTCTCTCTGCGCCGCCGAGATACTTAAAACGGTAGGAAACTCCCGCCAACCTCCACCGCGCATTTATCTAGGGACGGGAATTGGGGCGACGGATGCGGCGGAAGACGCGCCTGATCGTCGCGCTCGACGTGACGGAGGAATCGAAGGCGCTCCGGTTGGCGGCGGACACGAAGGACTACGTGGACGCGTTCAAGGTGAACGTGCCGCTCGTCCTCGCCCGCGGGATGGGGCTCATCGACAAGCTCGCGAAGATCGGGGACGTGATCTGCGACTTCAAGGTCGCGGACATCCCGAACACGAACCGCCTCATCGTCGACGAGGTGTTTCGGCACCACGCGAAGGGCATCATCGTGCACGGGTTCGTCGGCGAGGACTCCGTGCGGGCGTGCGTGGACGCGGCGCGAGGCGACGTGTTCGTGGTGGCGGAGATGAGCCATCCGGGCGCGGAGCGATGGAACGCCCCGATCGCGGACGAAATCGCGCGCCTGGCGGTGGCGGTCGGCGCGGCGGGGATCATCGCGCCCGCCACGAGGCCGGATCGGGTGAAGGCGCTCCGCGCAATCGTCGGCGACAAGCTGATCCTGTCTCCGGGCGTGGGCGCGCAGGGCGGGACGCCCGCGGACCCGATCACGGCCGGCGCGGACTACATCATCGTGGGCCGGGCGATCTACGACGCCGAAAACCCGAGGGCGGAGGCCGAGAAGATCACACGGGAGATTGCGAGAGCGGCGGCAACGCCTCTGCCTCGGTGAACCCGCGCAAGCGCATGTCCGTGCGGAGGTAGTACTTCACGGCCTGGCCGTCCGGCGTGAAGAGCGTGACGACGTTCGAAACGTACCCGCGCTTCGCGAGGTACTCGAGGATCCCGGTGCACAGCCCCATCGGGACGTGGTAGATGCGGCTCAGCTCCTGCGCGGATTTTGGACTGACCGAGGTGCCGAGGAGAATCCGAAGGAAATACCGCTCGTCCATCGCGTCTCCTGAGTTCGTGACGGCGCGTTCCGTCGTTCAACCTTGCGTCGTGCGAATCGGAAGTGATTCCCAAGCCCGTCACTACGGAAAGGCTATACCGGCGCCGACGATTCCCCGCGCGGCTGGGTTCCCTTGGGAGGAGACACGCTCAGCGTCCATTTGCCCCCGGAGGAAGGGCCGGACGCGTGGTACAACGTGCTCCCCGACCTGCCCGAGCCGCTCCCTCCGCCGAAGGACGACGAGGCGGGTCAGCCCCGATTGAAGATGCTGTCCCAAGTCCTCCTGAAGGAGTGCTTGCGGCAGGAGACCGCGACCTCGCGGTGGATCCCGATCCCACAGGAGATCCTCGACCTCTACCGCCAAGCCGGGCGTCCGCGACCGCTCTTCCGCGCGCGACGTCTGGAGCGCCGGCTCGACACCCCCGCCAAACTGTACTTCAAGTCCGAGTTCTACTCGCCGACGGGGAGCCACAAGGTCAACACCGCCCTCGCGCAAGCGTGGTACGCCGCCGCGGCGGGGTTCGAGCGCGTGACGACGGAGACCGGCGCGGGGCAGTGGGGGACCGCCCTATCGTACGCAGCGAGCCTCGTTGGACTGAAGACGACCGTGTACTGGGTCCGCGCGGTGCACGATTGGAAGGCGGACCGGCGGAACCTCATGCGCTTGTACGGGGCCGAGGTCCACGCGTCGCCGAGCCCGGTGACGGAGACGGGCCGGCAACTCCTGAAAGAGGACGCGAACCACCCGGGCTCCCTCGGCATTGCGGTGAGCGAGGGCCTGGAGGACGCGCGGGCCGACCCGAAGGCCGTGTACTGCCTCGGGTCCGTGCTGAACCACGTTCTCATGCACCAGACGATCATCGGCCTCGAGACGAAGAAGCAGTTCGAGATGCTCGGCGAGTATCCGGACGTCCTGATCTCGTGCCTCGGCGGGGGCTCGAACTTTGGCGGGTTCGCCCTGCCGTTCATGCCCGACGCGTTCCACGGGCGGCCGATCCGGTTCCTGGCGGCGCAATCCGAGGCGGCGCCGAACCTGCAAGGGGAGTACCGCTATGACTTCGCCGACCACGCGGAGCTCACGCCGCAGCTCAAGATGTACACGCTCGGACACCGGAAGGAGATGACGCCGATCCGCGGCGACGGACTCCGCTATCATGCCGCCGCGCCGATCCTCTCCCTGCTCCGGCACCTGGGTTACATCGAGACGGTCGCGTATCCCGCCGATGAACGGCACGTCTTCGAGCGCGCGCGCATGTTCGTGCAGGCGGAGGGATTCCTCCCCGCCCCGGAGAGCGCCTACGGGGTCGCGTGCGCGATCGACGAGGCCTTGAAGTGCAAGGAGAAGGGCGAGCGGAAGACGATCGCGTTCAACATCAGCGGCCACGGCTTCATGGACATGGAAGCGTACCGCGCGGTCCTCGGTGGGTGACGTGGTCGAGCCGGCCCGGGTGAAGACGGGGAGCCGAGTCAAGGTCCGCTACCACGGGACGCTCGCGGACGGGGAGGTGTTCGACTCGAACGTCGAGGGCGAGCCGCTCGAGGTCCGGATCGGGGAGGGGGGGCTCATCGAGGGCTTCGAGCGCCACCTCGTCGGGATGGCGGCGGGGGAGGAGAAGACGTTCACGATCCCGCCGGGAGAAGCGTACGGCGCGCACGACGCCTCGCTCTTCATGAAGGTCCCGAAGAACTCGCTGCCGGCCGACGGCTTGTTCGTCGGCATCGGCGTCCGGATCCGCCTCAAGGACGGCCGCATGGCGGAGGGGTACGTGACGGAGATCGAGGACGACTCCGTGACCCTCGACTTCAATCATCCGTTGGCGGGGAAGGCGCTCACGTTTGCGATCACGGTCGTGGACGTGCGGTAAGCGGTCCCGCCGTTCGTTCGAGAAAATGAAAGATTGGCGGCGGTCGCCCGCCGCCCCGCGCTCGAGGCGCTAAGTGGGTTCTAGAAGCGTCGCCGGCCGCGATCGCGGCGCTCGCCGCGGTCGTCGCCTCGTCCGCCGCCGCCCCGGCCTCCGCCACCGCCGCCACGACTTCCGAAGTCGCTGCCGCCGTAGCCGAAGCTCCGCCGCTCATAGCGCTGGGGGCGCTCGAACTCTTGCGCGCTGACATCCACGGCCGTGTTCACGTCCGCGATGTCCTGTTCCGTCCGCTGGAAGGACCCGTACTTCCCCACGTTGAGGCGCATGTGGCCCCGCACGAGGGACACGTACCCGTTGTCCACGAGGACGACTTCCCCGGGCTGCACGGACTCGATCTGGTCCTCCCAGAGCGAGAGCAGGATCGTCCCGGTCTCGTCGCCCACGACGGCCTCCGCCAATTGGCGGGATCCGCCGAACTTGCTGTCGATGGTCCTTCGTTCTCCCTTGCTGACGACCTTGATCAAGACGTTCGTCTGCTTGGTCTCGGGCGTCAGGTCCTTGACTTTCGTCAAGGGCTTTTCGTCTGCCATGTTCATTCCTTTCCTGTGTCCACCTTGTCTCGGGCTAAAAGACGTGTCCTTTCGGGAGCACCGCCCCCGTGGCTCGTCAGAAGCCGTCGTCCGGTGTCTGAGCCGCTCAGATGGCGGGAGGTATAAGAACTTATGGCGCCGAATCAGGCGTGCCGGGCCGAACCGTCAGTCACGTGTTTTCGAGACGACCCTCCAAGAAGTCGGCGTACCCCTGGAGGTCCAAGAGCCCGTGGCCGCTGAAATTGAAGGCGATCACGCGTGCCTCGCCCGCCTTCTTCGCCTCGCGCGCGAGCTCCACGACGCCTTTGATCGCGTGCGCCGTCTCCGGGGCGGCAATCAGGCCCTCCGTCTCCGCGAAGAGCCGACCCGCTTCGAACGTGCTGAGCTGGTCGAACGCGCGCGCCTGGACGACGCCCTCGTGCAGGAGGAGGCTCAACGTCGGCGCGGCCCCGTGGTAGCGGAGCCCGCCCGCGTGGATGCTTGGCGGCACGAAGTTGTGGCCGAGCGTGTACATCTTCACGAGGGGCGTCATCTCTGCGGTGTCCCCGAAATCGTACTCGTACTTCCCGGCGGTCAGCGACGGGACGCTCGACGGTTCCACCGCCACAAAGTCCGTGTCCATCTTCCCCGCCAACGTCTGCCCAATCGCCGGATAGGTGAAGCCTGCGAAGTTCGAGCCGCCGCCGACGGACCCCACCATCACGTCCGGCGTCACGTCGAGGACGTCGAATTGCTTGAGCGTCTCCTGACCCACGATCGTCTGGTGCATGAGCACGTGATTGAGCACGGACCCGAGGGAGTACTTCGTGTTCGGGCTCGAGACCGCGGACTCGATCGCCTCGCTGATCGCGATGCCGAGGGAGCCGGGGTTGTGCCCGTTGTTCTCGAGCAGCTTCCGGCCGTAGTTCGTCTGGTCGCTCGGCGACGGGAACACCTCCGCGCCGAACATCTTCATCATGTACTTCCGGTAAGGCTTCTGGTCGTATGACACCTTGACCATGAAGACCTTGCACTTCAGCCCGAAATAGTTCGTCGCGTGGGCGAGCGCGGATCCCCACTGACCCGCGCCCGTCTCGGTACTCAGCGCGCCGACGCCCTCCCGCATCGCGAAGTACGCCTGCGCGATCGCGGTGTTCGGCTTGTGGCTGCCGACGGGGCTCAGGTCCTCGCGCTTGTAGAAGATTTGCGCGGGCGTGTTCAGCGCCTTCTCGAGGCGCCGCGCGCGGAACAAGGGCGTGGGACGGCCGAGGCGAAGATATGCCTCCTGGAGCTCCGCGGAAATCGGCTCGAAGCGGTTCGGGGACATCTCCTGGCGGATGATCTCCTTCGTGAAGAGGGGTTCGAACGCCTGGGGTGGGATCGGCTCCCTCGTGCCGGGAGGTCTAGCACGACCTTGACATCATGTCCGTTTTCCATCGGGACACCTTCCGATGGAATAGATGAAAGGATGCGCTATATAGCACTTATGAGCGCTGATGTCTATGACTGTACGTCTATTCCCCTCGAATGTGCAGAAGAGAGCCTCCGCGGAGCACTCCCTCAGATCCCGACCCCTGGCGGGAATCTTTTTGGCGGGTCCGCAGGTCACGCCTTCATGACCGCCAAGAGGCGAACCGCGGACGTCGTCGTCGTTGGCGGGGGTTGCATGGGCGCCAGCATCGCTTGGCACCTCGCGCGACGCGGGACGCGCGTCGTCCTCCTCGAAGGCACGCATTTGGCGGCGGGGGCGACGGGCCATTCGGGAGCTCTCGTGCGCCGCCACTACGAGCACCCCGTGGGGCTCGACCTTGCGCTTGAGAGCGAACGGTTCTTCGAGCGATTCCGATCACACACGCGGTACGATGCCGGCTTCGTCCGCGTCGGTTTCACGGCGGGAGCGCGGCGCGCGGACATCCCGGCCCTCCGACGACTCTTGCGTCTCCAGCGAGCCCATGGCGTTCGCGCCGAACTTGTCAGCGCTTCCGAACTCGGACACCTCGAGCGAGGCATGCGCATCGACGACTTGGCGGCAGGGGCGTACGACCGATCTGCGGGATACGCGGATCCGGTGGCGACCACGCTTGCGTTCGCCGCCGCCGCCCAAGACGAAGGTGTGGAGGTCCGGGAACACGACGAGGTCAGTCGGATTGTCCTTAGGGACGACAACGCGATCGGAGTCCACACTCGACACGGCTCGATCCAAGCCGACAACGTGGTCGTCGCCGCCGGGAACTGGACGCCGAGGCTCCTCGCCACCGCCAAGGTCCGCCTCCCAATCCGCTTTGTACGAGGCGCGGTCGCGATGTTCCGTCGGCCTCCGGACTTTGGACCGCCGCCACGGCTCCACTTCGACTTCTACAACAACACGTACTCCCGCCCCGACGGGCTCCGCGACACGCTTGTCGGTTACATGAGTACGGACTTGCGGACGGCCCAGATTCGGCCCGTGCCCTTCAACGGGACGCTGCCCGAATCGACCGCCCTGGATCTGCGCGCACGTCTGGCGGCACGGTTTCCCGGATTCGCGCGTGCGCAAGTTCGCGGAGGATGGGCGGGCCTGTACGATGTGACGCCGGACCACTATCCGATCCTCGGACCGTGCGGGCCCCGTGGGCTCGTCGTGGCGGCGGGGTTCAGCGGCCATGGATTCAAACTGTGCCCCGCGGTTGGTCGGCTTATCGCGGACGCCCTGCTCCACAATCGGCGGGACCCGCTCCTTGCGGCCCTCGCGGCGTCGCGGTTCGCCCGCCACCGCCAAATTCGACCCGTCGCGCCGTTCCCGGCCCGCGGCGACCGGCTCCCCTGATTACAGCTCGAGTTCCTCTTCGATCTTCGACGTTGTCTCGGGCTCTGACGCCGTCGTATCATCGACGCTCGCGTCTGTCAGGGACTCCGCGGACTCGGAGGGAGGCGCCTCGTCTCCCTGTTTCGCAGCCCCGCCGCGCCGGCGGATCCACCGAAGGCCAACGAGGACGAGGAGCACGATGATCAGGCCGAGGGGGACGAGCAGCAGGGGGTCGAATGTCCGTGCCGGTGTGGCCCGCCGTATCGTCGACGGTCAACGTCACGACGTACGAACCGCTCGCGTTGAACTGAAAGACGGGCGCGATCCCCGCCAGGGTCACGGGTTGCCCGTCGTACGTGAACCGCCATCGATAGGAGACGATGCCGTAGTCGTCCCCCGATCGGTTCCCGTTGAACGTCACGCGCTGACCGGGGTCGATTGTCACGTCCGGACCCGCGTCCGCGGTCGGCGTGTCCCCGACGGCGATGTCGAGGGTGAGCGAGGCGCTCGCCGTGTTCCCGCTCCGGTCCACCGCCCAGACGCGAAGTTCGTAGCTGCCGGCGATGTTGTAAATGCGCGCGTATCCGCAAAGGCCCTGAGGGTCGCAGACCATCGTGAAGTTCCCCGAGACCACGTTCGTCGGGTCTGTGACCTCCAGGGAGACGCGCGCGACGGCGACGTTGTCCGTGACCGTGGCGTTCACCGCGATCGTGCCGCCGACCTCCCAGTGGTCGGGCGCCTCCGTCAAGCCGGAGATCGAGGGCGGGACCCGGTCGATGATCGAGACGGTGCCCGGAACGGATACGGAATTGCCGGTCGTGTCGACGGCGCGGACCGTGAACGAGTAGATGCCCGTCAACAGGTATGGGCGCGCGTCGTGGTACTTCCCATCGCCTCCGAGCACCATCGAGAAGGTCCCGATCGGGGTGTTCGACGGGTCCTGGATAGCGATCGTGACGGCAGCGAGGGCGAAGTCATCGGACGCGCGGACGGAAACGTCGACCGTGCCTCCGACGTCCTGCGGCTGGGGTGCGACGACCATCGCTTGGAGGACGGGCGCAACCGTGTCCTGGGAAACGAACGCGGCTGCATCGGAGGCAACGTTCCCCGACGTGTCCGAGGCCGTGACGGAAAGGGTGTAGACGCCGAGCGCGGCGGGCACGAACGAGGCCTCATACCGGGAGGCGGACGCGTTGTACGGCATGTTCAGCGGACCGAAGAGGCCGCCGCCCGGGTCCTGCACCGTCGCATCCACCGCGGACGGGTCGAGGAACGGATCGGTGACGCGGGCCCACAGCACGAGTCGCTGGCGCACCTGCTGCGTGGCGGGTTGCGCCCCGATGCCCAGGAATGAGGGAGCCGTCGTATCCTCCGAGAGAACGTACACGGTTCGGACCGCGAAGTTGCCCGCCGCGTCCGCGACGGAGACGGTGAACGAATACAGTCCGAGGGACGCGAGGAACCATGGGCTCGGGGCGTACGAGTTTGGCGGGGTGAAGACGGAGTCGTTGCCCAGGGGGGTGCCGAGGGGATCGGACGCGGCGACCCATGCACCGACGACTCCCACGTTGTCGGACGCGGTGAACGTGATCGTCGCGGTCCCAGGCGCCTCGACGATCGCGGTCGACGGCGTGATCGAAATCGTTCCGAGGACCGGCGGGGTGATGTCCCGCACGGTGATATTGACGTCGTCGGAGGCCGCGTTCCCCGCGAGGTCCTGAACGACGAGCGTGACTTGGAACACGCCCGCGTTCGCGAATTGGTAGCCCGGCGTCGCGCCGAATCGGGTGACGACCGTCCCGTCGATGAAGGACCACGTGTAGTTCGCGATCCCGGTGTTGTCCGTCGACCCCCGTCCATCCAACACGACGAGGGTGCCCTGGGGGACGGTCTGGTCGGGTCCCGCGTTCGCGATCGGGGCCGTCGTGTCGCGAACTGTGAACGAGCCCGTCGCGACGGCCGTCCTCGGGAACGAAGCGTTCCCGTCGGTGGCGGTGATCGTGAATGGATAGGAACCGAGAAGGCCGTACGCGCGCGTGAAGTACCAGACGTTCCCGATTCCGTGGATCAAGCTCGCCGTCGTGACGGAAGTGTCAGGGAATGTGATACCGACGGTCGCGACCGAAATCCCGTCCGGATCTTGGATCGTTGCGGTGAGGTTCACGAGCGCACCCGCCTCGGACGGGTCGGGGGTTGCGGTGACGCCCGTGATCGTTGGAGCTCCATTGACGGGAACGATGCGGAATGTCCCGGCGGACGACGCGGTGTTGCCGAACGTATCGCGCGCGTAGACCGTGAACGCGTGGGTCCCAACTTGGCCGTATGCGCGATTCAGGTGGTAGACATCCCCGCCACCGGACACCATCGTCTGGTTGACCGAGGTCGCGTCCGGATACGTGACGTTCACGTAGACCGATGCCAAATGGGAATCCACGACGGTCGCAACGACATCGACCGCCTGTCCCTGCTCCTGCGGGTCCGGCGACGCGGTGAGGTTCGCGATCGAAGGAGGCGACACGTCCTGGACGAGGCGGACGGTCACGGAGGTCCGGACCGATCACGTACGCGTGCACGACGTGCGGGGTGTGCAGATAGGTGGTCGACCCCGTCCGGTCGAACCATGAGAGCGCGATCCATCGGAGGCGGCCGCCCGCGTCGGCGGTTCCGTTGAACACCTCGGCCTGTCCGCGGTCCGTGACGGCGACGGTCGCATTGGGCGCGGGGTTCCCCGTGGCGTCAATCACTGACACGTCGAGGAAGAACGCGAGCGTCAGGTTCGAGGACGCATCGAGGACGGTGAACGTCGCGTTCTGCACGCTTTCGTTGAGCCCGAACGCGCGAGCGCCGTTCGAAAGGCGGAACGCGTCCGCGGTGCCGACGAACGTGTCGTTGGTCCCCGTGTACCGCGCGGCGGTTCCGAGGTGCACGGCAGTTGCCGTCGCGTTTGCGAACAGGTTTCGATCGGCACTCACGTCGCCGCCAATTAGACTCAGTGAATTCCCCTGGCCCTCCACGCGGTTCGTCGCGAGGCGGGTGCGAACGGCCCCGCCGAAATCGAGGCCCCGATTCCCGTTCGCC